>JAGREJ010000247.1:0-2114 GCA_020446595.1 Novosphingobium sp.
ATCCGCTGGAACATCAAGGACCTGAAGCTCTATTCCTTCCGCCTTGCCGATCCCGAAGAGACCGTGCGGCAAGTCGCCGAAGCAGGCATGCGCGCCTCGATTGCGGAGGTCTCGCTCAATCAGGCGCTCAGCGGTTCAGGACGCGGAGAGGTTGAACAGAGGGTCAAGGAGCGCATGCAACGTCTGCTGGACACTTACCGTGCCGGAGTGCGTATCCAGGGTATCGAGATCAAGAAAGCCGATCCGCCGCAAAAGACGATCGCCGCCTTCCAGCAGGTGACAGCCGCACAGCAGGACGCCGAACGTGACCGTTCGAACGCGCGCGCCTGGTCGCAGCAGTTGCTGGCCCGCGCACAGGGCGATGCCGCGGCCTTCGACAAGGTCTATGCCGAATACAGGCTCGCGCCCGAGGTCACCAAGCGGCGCATGTATTACGAAACGATGGAACGCGTGCTCAACAGGAACCCGAAGGTCGTGATGGAAGGAAACGGCGTCGCTCCGTTCCTGCCGCTGCCCGAAATGAAGAAGCGTACCGAGCCTCTCCCCGACACGACCGTCAAGGGAGGCCAGTGATGGAACTCATGCGTGAATACAAGGGCGTCCTGATCGCGCTTGCGGCGCTGGCCGTGCTGCTGATGGCAAGCGTCGTCCAGGTGCCCGAAACGCAGCAGGCAGTGGTCGTGCGCTTCGGCGATCCGATCAAGAAGATCAACAGCTTCGATCCCAAGAAGGACTTCGGCCAGACCGGCGCTGGCCTTGTCCTGCGCATCCCCTTCGCCGACCGTCTGGTGCGGATCGACAAGCGCCTCCTGACCGTCGACATGGAGCCACAGCAGATCCTCTCGACCGATCAGCTACGCCTCAACGTCGATGCCTATGCGCGCTTTCGCGTCATCGATCCGGTCAAGATGGTGCGCACTGCCGGAACGCCCGAGCGCGTGCAGGAACAGCTCGAACCGATCCTCAACTCGGTGCTGCGCCGCGAACTGGGCAAGCGTACTTTCCAGTCGCTGCTGACCGCAGAGCGCGGACAGGCGATGCAGAAGATCCGCGACGAGCTCGATACCCAGGCGCGCGAATACGGCGCGCAGATCGTCGATGTGCGCATCAAGCGCGCCGATCTGCCGGAGGAAGCTCTCGAAAGCGCCTATTCGCGCATGCAGGCCGCGCGCGAGCAGGAAGCCGCCACGATTCGCGCACAGGGCCAGAAGAGCGCGCAGCTGATCCGCGCCGAGGCAGAGGCCGAAGCCGCGCGCACTTATGCCGAAGCATTCGGCAAGGACGCCGACTTCTACAATTTCTACCGCGCCATGCAGAGCTATGACTATGCGTTCGGCGAAGACGAGGCGGGAACGACGATCCTGCTGTCGCCCGACAACGCCTATCTCAAACAGTTCAAGGGCCCATGACCGGTCCGGACCGGGTCACTGCAAGGCGCATTCAATCTGCGTTAAGCCGCGAGATTGATTGTTCGGTGCGAACTTGGACCGATGCGCCGGGAGAGGCGCTGAAACAAAGGAAAACAAGGACGTGAAACCCGTGCGATATGCTTATGGATTGACCACCGCCCTGCTGCTTTCCGGAGCGACCGTGTCGCTGGTGACCGGCCATCCCGCCGGGGCGCAGGTCGCGCAGAACGAAGGCTCGCGCATGACCACCGTGGTGCCGCGCGCGGGCGCCCCGACCAGCTTTGCCGACCTTACCGAACAGCTTGCGCCCGCCGTCGTCAACATCTCGACGCGCCAGTCCATACAGGTCGCCCAGAACAATCCCTTCGCCGGGACTCCGTTCGCCGACCTGTTCGGCGGCCCCTCACAGCGCGGACCCACCACGCGCGAAGCGCAGTCGCTGGGGTCGGGCTTCATCATCTCGGCGGACGGCTATGTCGTGACCAACAATCACGTCGTCGCCCCCGCCTCGCGCAATGGCGAGATCAAGTCGATCACCGTCACCATGCCGAGCGGGACAGAATATTCCGCCCGGCTGATCGGCCGCGACGAAGCATCGGACCTCGCCGTGCTCAAGATCGACGGCCAGCGCAACCTGCCCTTCGTCAAGTTCGGCGATTCTTCGAAGTCGCGCGTTGGCGACTGGGTGATCGCGATCGGCAATCC
>JAGREJ010000247.1:2196-5439 GCA_020446595.1 Novosphingobium sp.
GATACGGCCATCAACCGTGGCAACTCTGGCGGCCCGATGTTCGACATGAACGGCAATGTCATCGGCATCAACAATGCGATCTTCTCGCCCACCGGCGGCAGCGTCGGCATCGGCTTTGCCATTCCCGCCGAGATCGCTGCCCCGATCGTCGAAAAGCTGCGGCGCGGCGAAGCGATCGAGCGCGGCTATCTTGGCGTTCGCATTCAGCCGCTGAGCGATGACCTCGCCGCCTCGCTCGGTCTCGCCAGCAACCGGGGCGAATTCGTCCAGGCGGTCGAGCCGGGACAGGCCGCCGCCAAGGCTGGCATCCAGGCGGGCGACGTTGTCGTCAGGGTCGGCGGCAAGGAAGTGACTCGCGAGCAGACCCTGTCCTACCTTGTGGCCAATACCGCGCCCGACACGGTGATTCCCATCGAGCTGATCCGCGACGGCAAGCGCATGACTGTCCGCGCAAGGGTCGCATCGCGTCCGAGCGAGGAAGAACTGCAGCAACAGGTGTTCGATCCGGACCAGCAGCAGGAAGAGGATCCCTTCGCCCAGCAGCAGCAGCGCCGCGGCGACGGGCTGATCGAACAGTCGCTGGGTGTTTCGGTGATCGAGCTCACCCCGCGAATTGCAGGCCAGATCGGCGCTTCGGCCGATACCAAGGGCGTCGTGATCGCTGCGGTCGATCCCAATTCCGATGCGGGCCAGAAGGGCCTGACGCGCGGCGACATCGTCCTGTCCGCCAACTATCGCGCCGTCGAGACGCCGACTGCGCTGGAGGAAGGCATCCGCGCCGCGCAGAAATCCGGCCGCGACGCGATCCTGCTGCGCGTTCAGCGCCGGGGCCAGCCGCCCGCCTACGTGCCCATCCGGCTGAGGTAGCCTCTTCGATCAGTGCGGTCCGGCCCCGCCAGTCGCACGTTCTAGGAAATCGTCGTTCGCGGCAGGCGGCACACCGCCCGCCCCACGGCGGACATTTACCAGCGGTTCCGCATAATCGCGCGGTTCGGGGATCTGCTGCGCACCGCCGGGCTCGATCAGGTTGCCGTCGTCATCGACGAAATAGTAGTCGTCGGGATCAGTCGTCATCGCCTCCTCGTCGGGTTCGAGTTGCCAGTCGGGCAGGCGAAGTTCGGTGTCGAATTTCTCGACGGGCCGGTTCCTTACCGCACTGCGCATGAATGCGGCGAAAGCACGCGCAGGAGCGGTGCCCCCTTGCAAGCCGCCCACCCGCTTGCTGTCGTCGCGGCCCATCCACACTCCGGCGGTCAGCCCGCTCGAAAAGCCGACGAAATAGCCGTCCTTGTTCGAACTGGTCGTGCCGGTCTTGCCGGCAACCGGACGACCGATCTGCGCCGCCTTGCCGGTGCCGGTGGCGACCGCGGTCTGCAACAGATCGGTAATGCCCGCCGCGACGTAGCTGGGCACCAGAAGCTCACCCTCGCTCGGTTTCCGCCGATATAGCACCTGACCGTCGGTGCCGGTTACCTTGACGATGCCATAGGGTTCGATCGAACGCCCCCTGGCGGCCACGCTTGCAAAGGCGCGGGTCATGTCGATAAGCCGCACTTCCGAACTGCCAAGCACCATTGAAGGCACGGTGGCGACCGGCGTGGTGATTCCGAAGCGACGGGCCATGGCGGCCACAGTGCCAAAGCCGACCTCGGCGCCCAGTTTCGCGGCGACGGTGTTCTTCGAATAGGCAAAGGCGGTGCGCACATCGATCTCGCCGGCATAGCTTCCACCCGAATTGCGCGGGCTCCAGCCATCGATCGTCACCGGCTCGTCGGTGATCCGGTCGCCGGGCTTGTAGCCCGCTTCAAGCGCGGCGAGATAGACGAACAGCTTCCACGCAGAGCCGGGCTGGCGCACCGAATTGACCGCCCGGTTGTAATTCGAGGTGACATAGTCGGTGCCGCCAACCATGGCGCGCACCGCGCCGTCGCGGTCGATGGCGACGAGCGCGCCCTGCGCACCGCCGGGCACATTGGCGCGGATCGCAGCGGTTGCCGCGTTCTGCATGTCGATATCGATGGTCGTCCACACCTCGATCGGCTCGTCGGTGTCTGGCAGGATCAGATCGAGCTGCGGCAGCACCCAGTCGGTGAAGTAGCGCACCGAATTCTGACCTTTTGCCTTGGCGAGGCGCACCGCATCGAGATCGGCGGCCTCGGCCTCGGCCTCGCTGATATAGCCGTTTTTCACCATGACCGAGAGCACAACCCTTGCCCTCTCCTGCGCCGCCTCGACATCGGCAGTAGGAGAATAGCGCGAAGGCGCCTTGACGAGGCCCGCGATGATCGCCGCCTCCGCAAGCGAGATGTTCCTTGCCGAATGGTCGAAGAACCTGCGGCTTGCGGCATCGATGCCGTAGGCGCCGCCGCCGAAGTAGACCTTGTTGAGATAGAGTTCGAGAACCTGCTCCTTGCTCAGCTTGGTCTCAAGCGCCAGAGCCAGCACGCCCTCCCTGATCTTTCGTCCGAAGGTGCGGTTGTTGTTGAGGAAGATATTTCGCGCGAGCTGCTGGGTGATGGTCGATGCGCCCTCGCGGAAATGTCCGGTCCGAATCCGCACGACGATCGAGCGCGCGATGCCGATGGGATCGACGCCAAAGTGCGATTCGAACCGGCGGTCCTCCACCGCGACCATGGCGTCCTTCATCACCCTGGGGATGTCCTGATAGGCGATCCATTTGCCATAACTCGGCCCGAGCGAGACGATTTCCGCGCCGTCCATCGCGCGCACCACGATCATCTGGCCCTGCTGGCTCGACTTGAGTTGCTCGAAACCGGGCAAGTCGCGCGCCGTCATGTAGACGGCCGTGCCGAGGAAGATCGCACCGAGCATGGCGAAGGCCAGTCCCCACAGGAATGTGCCGCGCACGATCCTGCGCCATAACGGCCGCTTCTGCTGCGATTTCTTCTTTTTTCTCGGAGGGGGCGGTGGCGGTGGGGGCCTGCCCCGGCGCGATGGGTGGCCGCGCGATGATGCTGCCATGTGTCAGACCCTGATGACGCCGATACCTCTCGTTCGCTGTCTACACGCGCGCCATGCGCATTGGTAGACAGGGCTCAAAATGATCCGGGATAAAACGAGAGCCGGACGAGACCGGTCGGATCAGGCCTGCTTCTCCTCAAAGTCGAGCGAGGCCGAATTGATGCAGTAGCGCAGACCACCGGCCTCTCGCGGACCGTCGGGGAAGACATGGCCCAGATGTCCCTCGCACCTGGCGCAGCGCACCTCGGTGCGCACCATGCC
>JAGREJ010000248.1 GCA_020446595.1 Novosphingobium sp.
GAGGTCATGGTGCTCGAGGTCGATGGCGACAAGCGCCGCATCAGCCTCGGCCTCAAGCAGGCTCAGGGCAACCCGTGGGAAGAATTCGCCGACAAGCATCCGGTCGGCACCGAAGTCGAGGGCGAAGTCAAGAACGCCACCGAATTCGGTCTGTTCATCGGCCTCGACGGCGACGTCGATGGCATGGTCCACATGTCGGACATCGCCTGGGGCATTTCCGGCGAGGACGCGCTGGCGCTTCACCGCAAGGGCGAAGTGGTCAAGGCGATCGTGCTCGACGTCGATACCGAGAAGGAACGCATCAGCCTGGGCATGAAGCAGCTCGAGCGTGGCGCGCCGACAGCGGCCGCGGCTGGCGCCTCGGGTGGCGGCAGCTCGCTCAAGCGCGGCCAGGTCGTCACCGTCACCGTGCTCGAAGTGCGCGACGGCGGCCTTGAGGTTCAGGCGGGCGAAGACGGTTCGACCGGCTTCATCAAGCGTTCCGATCTGGGCCGCGACCGCGACGAGCAGCGCCCGGACCGCTTCCAGGTTGGCCAGAAGGTCGATGCGCAGGTCACCGGCTTCGACCGTTCGAAAAAGCCCAACTTCTCGATCAAGGCCTACCAGCTCGCCGAGGAGAAGCAGGCTGTCGAGCAGTACGGTTCGTCCGATTCGGGTGCATCGCTGGGCGACATCCTGGGCGAGGCGCTCAAGGGCAAGGGCTGAGGCTCTCGGGCGGAGTCCCTGCGAAAGCGGGGACCTCCCCTTGATCAAACAAATCGAAGGCCCGTTTGCTCACCCGAGCAGACGGGCCTTTCCTATAGGGCGCTGAGGGCGTAGGATTCGCCCATGACGCTCCAGGTTCACCAGTTCCCCTGCCTGTCCGACAACTACGGCTATCTGCTGCACGATCCCGACAGCGGCGAAACCGCCTGCATCGATACGCCCGATGCCGAGGCCTATCTGCGCGAAGCGGCTGCGAACGGCTGGCAGATCACCCAGATCTGGAACACGCATTGGCACCCGGACCACGCGGGCGGCAACGAGGCGATCAAGGCGGCGACAGGTTGCACCGTGATCGCTCCAGTAGGCGAAGTCGACAAGATCGCCGGGATCGACCGTGCGGTGGGTCAGGGCGATACGGTGGAGATCGGCGCCTACACTGCGCAGGTTATCGATGTCGGCGGGCACACCATGGGCCACATCGCCTACCATGTGCCGGAAGCAGGCATCGCCTTTGTGGGAGATTCGGTGTTCGCGCTGGGCTGCGGGCGCATGTTCGAGGGAACCGCACCACAATTCTGGGAGAGCCTCTCACGGGTCAAGGCTCTGCCGCCCGAAACGCTGCTCTACTGCGCGCACGAATATACCGCCTCGAATGCGCGCTTCGCGGTCCATGCCGATCCGGACAATGCGGAATTGGCCGACTATGTGGCGGAGATCACCGACAAGCGTTCGCGCGATGAATGGACGGTGCCCTCAAGGCTGGAACGCGAACTGGCGACCAACCCGTTCCTGCGCGCCGACGATCCGGCAATGCAGGCACGATGGGGTGGAAATGCGCCGCACGAAACCTTCGCCGCGATCAGGGCGGCAAAGGACAGTTTTTGAGAATGAAACGTAGCGAGCCGGGGCTACAACCCCGGCCCCAAGCTCAGATCGAGCCGATCGCCTGATCGACCAGCGCCTTGTCCGCTGAAGCCGAATGGTTCTTCGCGATCAGGCTCTGTGCAGCCTCGCTCGCCGCATTGGCCGCCTTGGCCCGCAGTTCGGCAACCGCCGTGCGCTCGGCCGCGGCGATCTTGTCCTCGGCGATCTGGCGACGGCGCGCGATCAGTGCGGCGGCATCGCTCTCGACCCGGTCGAGGATGGCCTGGGCCTCGTCGCGCGCGTGGCTCACCATGGCTTCGGCTTCTGCCTCGGCATTGGCGATCTTGTCGGCATAGTCCTTGCGCAGGGCCTCCGCCTCGGCACGCAACTGGCGCGCTTCGTCAAGCTGCTTGCGGATTTCGGCAATGCGGCTGTCGAGCATGCCCGTGACCATGCCGGGCACACCCGCGCGCCACATGATGAGCAGCACCACGAGCATGGCCAGTGCGACCACCATGCCTGGCGTCAGGAAGCCGAACGCCATGGCCTCGGCGTGGTGTTCCCCGCCTTCGGCTCCGTGCGCCGCTTCGGCGGCAAGGATGACAAGCTCATGCATTGGCAAGTGCTCCTGCAACCGCCGTGCGGGCGTCGCCTTTGGAGACGCCGGTGCCGGTCAGCCGCTCGACGATCTGCTGCGTCGCCTCGACGGTGACGCTCTCGATCTCGGCCATGGCTTCGGCGCGAGCGGCATCGAGTTCCGCCACCGCCGCGTCCGTCCTGGCTGCGATTTCGACGTCTGCCGCGGCCAGCTTCGTCTCAAGTCCGGCCTGCGCTTCGGACTTGGCCGAAGCGGTAACGCCCTGGGCCTCCGCACGCATGGCGTTGATCCGGTTGCGCCAGGCCTCCTCATCGGCCTCGGCCTCATCCTGCAGACGCTGTGCCTCCGCAAGATCGGCCGCGATCCTGGCGTCGCGATCATCCACGGTCGATTCGACCTTCCCGACGATGCCGCGACCGACAATGAAGTAGATCGCGGCAAGCACCAGCAGCAGCCAGAGCCACTGTGACTGGATGACAAGGGCAAGTTGCGAAAGCTGAGGCATCGTCGTTCGGACTCGCTTCGTGCGTCTTACGCTGCCGGCGGAGCGTAGAGGATAATCATCGCGACGGTAAAGGCGATCAGGCCGAGAAGTTCGGCAGCCGCGAAGCCGACGAACATCCAGATGCGCTCATTGGCGGCTGCGCCAGGATTGCGCAGGGCGCCCTGGAGATAGCTGCCGAACACGGTGCCAACGCCGGCCGCCGCAGCGCCGATGCCGATCGCGGCGATACCTGCGCCGATGACCTGTGCGGATGAAAGTTCCATTGTGAATACTCCCTATTAAAGGCTGAAAAGCGTTGGAAAAATCAGTGAAGGTTCTCTGCGTCGTTGATGTAGATCGCAGTGAGAAGAGCAAAAACGTAGGCCTGGATCGCGCCGATCAGCAGTTCCAGACCGCTCATCCCGACGATGAAGACGAAGCACAGCGCGGCGATGGCACCGCCCGTCGCCGAGCCCGTGTTGAGGCCCTGAACGATGAAGTTACCGAACACTTCGAGCAGGATGTGGCCAGCGAACATGGCGACGAAAGGCCGCAGTCCAAGGCTGAACGGACGCACCAGAAACGAGACGAATTCGATCGGCGCGATGAACAGCTTGATCGCCAGCGGCGCGCCCTGCGGCACGAACAGCGAGAAGAAATGCAGTCCATGCTTCCAGAAACCGACCACG
>JAGREJ010000249.1 GCA_020446595.1 Novosphingobium sp.
TCGGCATTCCCGAATCGTCGCTCCCCCGGACCTTCAACCGCTCCTGGACGGTGAATGCCAATGTGAATCTTGGCGAGCGGGCCACGGGCGTGATTGCGGCTGTGGGTGGCAATAATTCGGGCTGGTCGCTTTACCTCGACGAGAAATCGTGCCCGACATTCGTGCATCGGCTCTATTCGATGGAACCGCTGACGCTCAAATGCGCTGCGCCGCTTGCGGCCGGTCAGCATCGGATAACTGCCTCGCTCGACCATGGTGGGTCGGACGGCGCAAAGCCATCGACGCTGAAGCTGGAGATCGACGGCGCAACGGTGGGGCAGGGCAGTGTCGAATATGCATCCCCCGCGCTCTACACCATCGATGAGACGTTCGATGTCGGGATGGATCGCGGCGCGCCCGCAGGCTTCTATCCCAGGGGCAGCGACCTCGGGTTCCCGTTTGCTGGCGGCAAGATCGAGGACGTTACCGTGTCGACGCCTTAGTGACGCCTGCACTGGCGCTCTCTTGTCACGCCTGCCATAGCGCGCGATCTATGACCGCGCCGCGCTTCGCATTCTCGATCCACGCCACAGACGGCAAAGCCCGCACTGGCACGATTGCGATGCGGCGGGGCGAGATTCGCACGCCTGCGTTCATGCCGGTCGGCACGGCGGCCACGGTCAAGGCGATGAAGCCGGAAAGCGTGCGCGCGACCGGAGCCGACATCATTCTCGGCAACACCTATCACCTGATGCTTCGCCCCGGCGCGGAGAGGGTGGCGCGGCTGGGCGGGCTGCATCGCTTCATGAACTGGGATCGGCCGATCCTGACCGACAGTGGCGGCTATCAGGTGATGAGCCTTTCGAGCCTGCGCAAGATCACCGAGGAAGGCGTGACCTTCGCAAGCCACCTCGACGGTTCGCGCCACCTGCTCAGCCCCGAACGCTCGATGGAGATCCAGCGCCTGCTCGGCTCCGATATCGTCATGGCTTTCGATGAGTGCCCGCGCGCGGATCAGCCGCGCGACGCAATCGCCCAATCCATGGAAATGTCGATGCGCTGGGCACGGCGCAGCCGCGAGGCGTTCGACGCGGGGGGCGAACATGCGCAGGGTGCGGCCCTGTTCGGCATCCAGCAGGGCGCGCTTGACGAGGCATTGCGGCTTGAGAGCGCGCAGGCGCTGACCCAAATCGGTTTCGACGGCTACGCCATTGGCGGCCTTGCCGTGGGCGAAGGGCAGGAGGCGATGTTCGCCACGCTCGATTTCGCGCCCGGCCAGCTGCCCGAGGACAGGCCGCGCTACCTGATGGGCGTGGGCAAGCCAGACGACCTTGTCGGCGCGGTCGAGCGCGGAGTGGACATGTTCGATTGCGTGCTGCCAAGCCGCTCGGGCCGCAACGGGCAGGCGTTTACCTGGAACGGCCCGCTCAATATCCGCAACGCTCGCCATGCCGAGGACACCGCGCCTCTGGATGAACGTTGCCCGTGCCCGACCTGCGCCAGCTACAGCCGCGCCTACCTGCATCACCTCGTCAAGGCGGGCGAGATGCTGGGCGCAATGCTGATGACAGAGCATAACCTCACGTTCTATCAGGAACTGATGCAGGCCATGCGCGATGCGATTGGCGAGGGAAGGTTTGCCGGATTTGCTGCGCAATTCCGGAGTGACTATCTCAGGGACGGGGAGAGAGCGGATGAGCAGTCGCTACGATCTTGACGCGCTTTCGGGCAACCTGACCCGTGACGGATTCGTGGTGGTTCCCGAGGTGATCGATGGTGACCTGCTCGAACGCGCGCAGACTGCTATTGAACAGATCATCGAAACAATGCGGGCAGAGGGCATCGAAACCTTCAGCGAAACGCTCGATCCCAACGATGCCAACCTGCGGCTCTATCACCTTGCGGCGTGGGATCCGGTTTTCATCAAACTGCTGCGGCATCCGCTGGCTCGCGCGCTGGTCGAAGCGACGATCGGGCCGCAGTGGCTCGTCTCCAACTTCACCGCCAATGTCGCCATGCCCGGTTCGGGTTCGATGAATGTCCATTCGGACCAGGCGCTGGTCGTCCCGCCGCCATGGCTGGAGCCCTGGGCGATCAACATTATCTGGTGCTTCGACGATGTGCACGAGGCCAATGGTGCGACGCGTTACGTGCCCGGCAGCCAGCACTGGACGAGTTTCGATGATGCGCCCGGCGACTTGCTGGAGCGTTCGGTGCCATTCAGCGCGCCTGCCGGGTCGATTGTCGCGATGGAAGGGCGCGTCTGGCACACGTCTGGCGCGAACATGACCGAGAGTGAACGCCGTGCCATGGCTTTTGCCTATTACACCCGCGATTTCATTCGCCCGCAGGTCAACTGGGCGATGGTCATGCCGCCCGAGCAGCAGGCCGAACTGGACGACGATGCGCGGCGGATGCTGGGCCTGTCGGAAATGGGCAACATCTCCATCGGCGGCGGGCTGACACGGCTGCGCGAGGGCAAGCGGCCCGACTTGCGGGTCGCTCCCCTCAAAGGCTGAACGAAAAAGGGCGGCTCCGAAGAACCGCCCTTTTCGTGTTTCGTTGAGAAAACCGGATCAGCGCGAGTAGAACTCGACGACCAGGTTCGGCTCCATACGCACCGGATAGGGCACTTCGTCGAGCGTCGGAACGCGCACGAACTGCACCTTGTCGGTGCCATCGGGCGAAACGTAGTCGGGCACTTCGCGCTCAGCGAGGGCCTGCGCCTCGGCGACCAGCGCCATTTCCTTGGCCTTGCTGCCAAGCGAGATCACGTCGCCGACCTTGATGCGGCGGCTGGCGATGTTGCACTTCACGCCGTTCACATAGATGTGGCCGTGGCTGACAATCTGGCGCGCCGAGAAAACAGTCGGCGCGAACTTGGCGCGATAGACGACCATGTCGAGGCGGCGTTCGAGCAGGCCGATCAGGTTCTGGCCGGTATCGCCCTTCATGCTCGCCGCTTCCTGATAAGTGCGCTTGAACTGCTTTTCGGTCACGTCGCCGTAATAGCCCTTGAGCTTCTGCTTGGCGCGCAGCTGGGTGCCGAAGTCCGACA
>JAGREJ010000250.1:0-252 GCA_020446595.1 Novosphingobium sp.
GTCGGGGCGTGGCGCCGGTCGCGATATTCCGAAGAGCGGTTCAAGGTGACCGAGGCGCGTTTCACTTTCGTCGCGCTGGATGAAAATGGCAGGCCCCGACCTGTCGAGCAGGAGTAGACTTGTGGCAGACACCTACGATCTCATCGTCCTCGGCTCCGGTCCCGGCGGCTATGTAGCGGCGATCCGTGCGGCGCAGCTCGGCCTGAAGACCGCCATTGTCGAGCGCGAGCGGCTCGGCGGCATCTGCCTCAA
>JAGREJ010000250.1:272-2486 GCA_020446595.1 Novosphingobium sp.
AAGGCGCTGCTGCGCTCCGCCGAGGTGCTGCACCACATGAAGCACGCCAAGGACTTCGGTCTGTCGGCGGACAACATCGGCGCCGACCTTGATGCCGTGGTCAAGCGTTCGCGCGGGGTGGCGGACCAGCTCAACAAGGGCGTCACCGGGCTGATGAAGAAGAACAAGATCGATGTGCACATGGGCACCGGCAAGCTCGTCGCGCCGGGAAAGCTCACCGTGACGGGCGAGGACGGCAAGGAAGCGACGCTCGAAGCGAAGCACATTATCGTAGCGGTCGGGGCGAGGGCCCGCGACCTGCCCAAGGCCAAGGCCGATGGCGAGCGGATATGGACCTATCGCCACGCGATGACACCGAAAAAGCTACCTCAAAAGCTGCTCGTGATCGGTTCGGGCGCGATCGGCATCGAGTTCGCCAGCTTTTATAACGATATGGGTAGCGAGGTGACTGTCGTCGAAATGCTGGACCGGATCGTCCCGGTCGAGGACGCCGATGTCTCGAAATTCCTCGAAAAGGCGCTGACCAAGCAGGGCATCAAGGTCATGACCGGCGCCAATGTCGGCGCGATTGAGAAGATCGACAAAGCCGTGAAGGTCGCCATCAAGGACAAGGCCGGGAAGGAAGAAACCAGCGAGTTCAGCCATGTGATCGTCGCCATCGGGATCACGCCGAACCTCGAGAATCTTGGGCTTGAAGATCTCAACATCGAGCCTGACGCAAAGTTCTTCATCAAGGTGGACGATCATTGCCGCACCAATGTTCCCGGTGTCTGGGCTATCGGCGATTGCACGGCCGGTCCGTGGCTGGCGCACAAGGCGAGCCACGAAGCCGTGCTGGCGGTCGAGAGCATCGCGCAGGAGCTTGGCAATGCGGATGTGCATCCGCACCCCATCGACCGGCGCAACATTCCAGGCTGCACCTATTGCCACCCTCAGATCGCCTCCGTCGGGCTCACCGAGGAGAAGGCGCGTGAAGCCGGGTATGACGTTAAAGTCGGCCAGTTCCCCTTCATCGGCAATGGCAAGGCGATTGCGATGGGCGATCAGGAAGGTTTCGTGAAAACCGTGTTCGACGGCAAGACCGGCGAATTGCTCGGCGCGCACATGGTGGGTCTGGAAGTCACCGAAATGATCCAGGGCTTCGTGGTCGGCAAAGTGCTCGAGACGACGGAGGCCGAGCTGATCCAGTCGGTTTTCCCGCACCCCACGATCAGCGAGGCGATGCACGAGGCGGTGCTGGGAGCTTACGGGCGCGCGATCCACATCTGAAATCGCCCTGGCTGGCGCGGTCAGCCTCCGCGCGACTGCCTCACGATGTGCTCGAACACGGCAACGTGGAGCGGTGCGGTGAACTCGCAGCCGACGGCGTTGCCCTTTTGCCATCGCACGTGCGCATTGAGTAACTGCAATCCGGGAATGCGGATTCGCAACGGCAACTGCTCGCTGAAATCGGGAAATCGCGCCATGCGAAAGCCACTGGGAGATATCTCGTCGAGCTGCGCTTTCTTCCAAGGGCGCGTCCCCTGGCGCACCTCGCACTCCAGCGAAACCTTTGCACGCGGCTCGCGCGCCTGACCCCTAGTGTTGACTGTTCGATCAGGCGGTTTCGGCAAGGTGTTTCTCCTGTGTCGGGCCGATTTCACAGGCGAATCTTACCAACTCGTTAGCATTCCGAATTAGCCTCTTCGCTTAGGAATTCCGGGACGAGGCCAAAATCGCGCCGGGGCAATCGACTCAATGCTTTCCGCCACCTTACCTGCCATGCGAGAAAATTTTTCCGCACGATTGTGCCGGGTTAAGTCCCCGCCCGACATTCGCTCGCGTCTGTGAAATTCGGCGTTCCGACTGTGTAGTGCACGCTTGCATTGGACCGGATTAAAGATACAATAGAGTCATATAAATTAGAATTCAGGAGGGGAATATGACCACGATCTCACTTCGTGCGGTTCTGCTCGGCGGTGTTGCCGCCATGTCGGGAATTGTCGCGGTTCCGGCTTTCGCGCAAGGCTCCGACGCGATCGAGCAACAGCGTAGCGGTGTTACCGACATCGTCGTGACCGCTCGCCGCCGCGAGGAAAATCTTCAGGACACCCCGGTCTCTGTCACGGCAGTCAATTCCGCGATCATCGAGGAACGTGGGATCGAGAATTTCGTCGATATTTCCAAGATCACGCCGAACGTGAAGATCCACGATACGCCCGGCGGGATCGGCGC
>JAGREJ010000251.1 GCA_020446595.1 Novosphingobium sp.
CTGGCCGAGATCGATGCCGGGCGCGGACCGACCGATGCCGGGGCGCTTATCACCTCGCTCGTCGAGCAGCTTATTGCACGCATGAGCCAATCGATCGTCGACATGAACGATCACATTGACCTGCTGGAGGATGCCGACCCCGAGAAGGATCCCGAAGCAATGCTCAACAAGATTTCGACGATCCGCCGCAATTGCCTTAGCCTCAAGCGGCACATGTCTCCGCAGCACGAGGCGCTGGAACGCATCTCGCGCGAAGCACCGGGCTGGTTCGAGGATCACGACCGCCGCGAAATCACCGAATCCATCGAGCGCCTGCGGCGTTTTCTCGACGACATCGACATCAGCAAGGAGAGCGCAGTCGTGTTGCAGGACGACCTGCGCGGACGCAGCCTCGCCAGCAGCGAACACGCCACCTACATGCTCACGATCGTTGCGGGCATCTTTCTGCCGCTGGGCTTCCTGACCGGGCTGCTCGGCATCAATGTCGGCGGCATTCCGGGCATGGAAGACCCGCGCGCGTTCTGGATCGTGGTCGGCCTGTGCTGCACGATCCTTGGCATGCAGCTCGCGCTGTTCTGGAAGTGGAAGTGGTTCTGACGGGGACGGACCGCGCGGCCCGCCCCCGCCGAACCGGCATTCAGAACATGCGTGACAGGTTCAGGCTTACACCGAATTTCTTCGGAGATTGGATCCCGTTGAGGTCCTGATAGACCGGCACTGTCGCTTCCGCGCCCAGCCGCAGGTTCCCGCCAATCACGACATTCGCCCCGAGGCCCGCCTGGAGCACCTGCCCGCCGTAATTCTCCTGCCGGTCGGGAGGAGAGGCATGATTGTGCGCGCCATTGTAGTGTCCCTCGATCCTGCCTTCGTCGCTATAGGTCAGCCGCGCGGTCACCGCCGCGGCGGGCGACAACGGCTTGGCCAGCCAGAGATTCGCATCGAAGCGATCCCCGAAGCGGAAGCCGCTCTCGTTGCGATTCTCCGCGCGGAACTTGTAGCGCGCCTGGGCGCCCCAGCGTAGCGCATCGTTCCCGCCGGACAGAGTGAACGAGGGGATCAGATCCCAGGTGCCGCTTCCCGGCTGCATGCCGTAGTGCACGAAATTGCCGCTGGCGTTCTTGCGCGAGACGCTGCCCGTGGGGATCGAGACGGCCAGTCCGGCATGCGCCGAAAGCGCGGGCCGACGCGAAAGCGACACAAGCGCGCCGAGTTCGGTATCGCCGATTCCGCTCACCGAATGGCTCATCGTCTCGCCCGGCATCAGGCTGTGGTGGCCGCCGTCCGGCATGTCCATAGCGCCTTCGTCGTGATCGCCAATGCCCAGCATGGTCATATCCATGCGCATCCACATCGGCATCAGCGTGAAAGTGACGCGATCGTTGGGCGCCCACATCAGATGCAGCATCGCCATGTCCATGGACATGGACTTGGTCCGCACCGAGTAGCCGGCCATGGCGATGTCGTGATCGGAAATTGTGCGGGTGCCGGACTGGTTGGCTCCGCCGAACTCGTCGTGCATCCAGACAAGGCCGACCATGAACTCGCCGCCTTTGTGGACATGTTCGCCCATGATGCCTGCCGGTCCATGTTCGTCGGCGCGCTGGCCCACGGCTACGATCTGGTCTTGCTGTTCGTCTGCAAGGGCCGGAGCCGAAACGGCAGCCAGCAGCAACGGCAGCGCAAATGCGCCGCGTTTCGTATTCTTCGTCATTGATTTGGTCTTTCGCTTGAATTGTCAGATTGGGTCTGGATCAAGCGAATGCGGGCGGCCCTCTTGCAGGGGGACGAATGCCGCGCGCGGCGACAAGTCTTGCGACGACCTGCTCCGGCCCGCTTTCCGGCGGAACCACCAACCGGATGGTGTCAACAACCACGGGCGACGGCAGGTCGAAGGCCTTGCCGAGCGCGGTGCCGAACGGACAGGGATCGTGCGGTGTCCTGTCGCCCTGCCCCTTGCCGGAGTGGCCGCTGTCATCGTTTGCTGGCCGCACGGGCAATTCGATCGCACCCTTGCCCGAGCACAGCATCACGCGAATGACGCCATTGCTTTGCGCGGGCATCCAGCCTGTCGGCAACGCGGCGCGCGCGACCAGCGCGGCGACAAACATCAGCGCGACGAGGATCAGGGACGGATTGCGGACTTTGCGCATTGCGCTCGGCGCTTAGGCCCGACGGTCAGGATCGGCAAGCATCGAGCGCGAGGGAAAACAGGAATTCCTCGTCGCGATGGCTGCCTACCCAGAAGTCGATGTCGGCGACCTTGGCGAAACCATATCGCGCATAGAATCGCTGGGCGCCGAAATTTTCGCTCCACACGGAAAGCTGGACCTCGTCGGCGCCGTGCCCGCGCGCCTCGCCAAGCGCCCAATCCATCAGCCGCGCGCCGATCGCCTGCCCGGTTCGCAGGGGATCGACATAGAGCTGCTTGAGTTCCACCGTCGCGCGACCCCTGGCATGATCCGGCCAGCCGCATGCCATTCGCATCTTGCAGTAGCCCGCGATGCCTGCGCCATCGACTGCAAGCTGCACGCGCAGGTCAGGATCGGCGAGGTCTGCGCGCGTGGCCGCTTCGCTGTAGACTTTCGCCAGAAACGTATCGAGATCGCTTCGCGCATAGCAATGGCCGAACGCCGCGACGAACGCCTGCCGCCCGAACGCGCCAAGCGCGGCGGCATCCTGGGGCACGGCGGGGCGCAGTCTCATCCGCGTCCCTTCGCCACTTTGCAGCGACAAGGCAAGCGGCCCGCTGCGAGGTCGGACACGTCCGACCCCGAGCGAGCGCGAGGGCTACTTGCGGAACTTCTGCTCGCGCATCAGCATCGCGCCGACCTGCCTGCGGTAGTCCGCGCGCTTGCCCGATGCCGCCTGCATTTCCGCCTCGGTCATCGCCATGTGCTTGGAATAGGCGATCTCACGCGCGTCTTCCTCAGCGGGCGTGGTCATCTTCGGGATCCAGGTGATGAGGTAGATGTCCGCCTCATCACCGCGCGCATGGCTGTTCCACCAGATCTGGTAGTCCGAAATCCAGCCCTGCGCCTTGGCGAAATCCTGAGACTTGCGCCACTGGGTAGCGAGGAAGTTGGCATAGTCGAGCGCGTGACCGTCATCGACCTTGATCATGCCCACTTCGACGTAGTCGCCGGAAACGATCGGCCATGCCGATTGCGCGTTTGCTGCCTGCGGCAGCGCGAAAGCCAGACCGGCAGCAGCGGCGGCGATGAAAAGCTTGTTCTTTATCATGAATAGTCCCCTCGTTTTCTGCGCCATCAGGCGGCGCTTGGCGGGGCAATCGTCTCGCGCCGAGATGCACGGACGAAAGCGTTAACCCGCGATTTTCGGAGCCTAGGCCTCTGGCAAGGGGAGTCAACGCAACGGCTGTGCGGACAAACGACACCAAACGGCCCCGGCAAACTGTGCTGCCGGGGCCGTTCGAGGTTTCCGATTGCGGATGCTTGGACTCAGTCCTTGCGGTCCCATTGCTCGAGCTTGCGCGCCGCCCACTCGCGGCCACCAAGCCCGAAGGCGAGCGCGCCGGCCACGGCAAAGCCCACCACCATGGCGCTGAACGCCGTTTCGGTGATGATGTCGCCAACGCCGGTGTAGCTGAGGCCCATGAAGGTGAAGATGATGATCGTCGCCCAGCGCACGATAGTGGAGGCCATCGATCCCTCGCCGGTCCCGCTCATCAGCTTGGCGAGCAGGTTGGCGATGAGGAAGCCGAAGCCGATCACCACCGCGCCGAACACGACCGAACCGCCCAGGTTGAGCACTTCATTGAGGATCGAGGTCAGTTCCGGAAAGCCCAGTTGCTTGGTCGCGGCAATGGCGAAGAACAGGATGATCGCCACCTGCACGACCCGCGCGATGATGCCCGAGGCGCTGGTGCCTTCGGGCAGCAGGCCCGTCTCGCCCAGCGAACGATCGACACCGAGGCCCGGCAGCACGTCCTTGAGGATTCCGACGACGAACTTGCTGATGAAGTAGCCGATGCCCAGCAACAGTGCAGCGGCGATGATGTTGGGAATGGCGGCCAGGATCATGCGCAGCATATCGCTCGCCGGGCCGGAAATCGCGGCAATGTTGAGCACGCCGAGCGCACCGATGGCGACCGGAATGGCGATCAGGACATAGATCACCGTGCCGATCGTCGAGCTGATCGCGCCAGAACCGGTGACGTTCTCTACACCGCCCTTTGAGGCCCACTTGTCGAGATCGGCGGTCTGCATCGCGGTCACCGCGATGTCGCGCACGATGCCCGCGATCATCAGGCCAATGAACAGCAGCAGCCCGGCGCCGATCAGGTTGGGGATGAACCGGACCACGTTTTCGAGCAGCGAGTTGATTGGTCCGCCGACCGCATCGAGCTCAAGCACCTGGAGGATGCCCAGCAGGCCGAACAACCAGATGAAAAGACTGACGATCTTTCCGAGCGAAAGACCGACGCTCTGTCCGCTCGCGCTTGTTCGTTGAAGCAAAGGAACCGCATCGACAAGTTTCGCGAAGGCCCATTTGGCTGCTTTTGCCAATACCCATGTGACAAGCAGGATGACGATTGCCATCATGGCTTTTTCAGCGATGGCCCAGGCCAATTCCTGATCGAAGGCGTAATTTCCGATGCGCATCGGTTTCTTCCCCTTTTGCTTTGACGAACGCTGTAGCTACCTAGCACAGTCAGGCCATCGGCCCAAATCGGGACATTGAATAGTGTCTTGAAATTACAGCACCGTGGCTGTTACGCGAACTTGTCCGCCTTGCGCTCGCCCATGCGCATGCGCGCCTCCAGCCGGGCGCGAAGCTGATTGTAATAGGCATCGAGGAAGGCGCGTTCCTCTCCCTCCCCGTCGCTCCGCCCGATCTTTCCGGCGATGGTCTGCTGCACCTTCACCAGCGATTCATCGCGATCTTCGCGCAGCACCCTTTCGAGGGTCTGGAGTTCGTATTCGCCATAGACGTCGAGTTCGTCGTCGCTGAAACGGAACGCTGGCATTGCGCTCTCGGCGCCCTGCTGCTGCGTGGCGGACATTGCCGCTTCCAGCTTGCGCTTGGGCTGTTCGACCACCCACGATCCGGCCACGATGTCCCCGGCGCGCAACCGGTCCCTGTTCCAGAACGGGAACAGCGCAAAGATCAGGAACCAGGCCGCTCCAGCCAGTATCGCCGCACCGGCATCCTCCTCGCCAGCCGATGCGATGAATACGAACGGCAGGAACAGCTCGATGTCGCGCAGCAGGTTGCGCGCGATCACCATCTCGACCGAGAGCCTGCCGCCGTCGCGCGCGGCGACGCGGATGCCCGCAAGCCGCTTACCCGGCGTCGCGCCGCGCGGTCCCAGCTCGAAGAACAGGAAATAGGCGTTGCGGAACAGGAACATGGCAATGATCCACAACACGAACAGGAATTCGAGCGCACCTATCCCGCCTGCCTTGTCGCCAGCTTCGAAGAACTGCGCCAGCCCGCCAAAGGCAATCGAGGCGAGCGTGATCGTGGTGACGATCTGCAGCACGGTGATGAAGCCAAGGTCCATGAACAGCGCGCCTGCCCGCGCGCCCTTGCTGGCCACGGTGATCGGCAGCGCAATGCCTTCGGGCGTAATCAGCTCGCGGTCGCGCGGCGAACGCCGCAACCGCTCGGGCACGGAGGTGTTCACTTGTCCGCCCCCTCGCCATGGCGCCCGAGCGCGAGGAAATAAGCGAGCCACAGCGCCAGCATGAACAGGCCGATGACGAGCCGCCCAACCGAATCGCCGACAAGCTGCCGCGCGAAGCCTTCGAGCAGGGCGGCGACCACCAGCATCAGCACCACGCCGGTCATCACCTGAGCCGCGCGCCTTCCGGCCGCAGCGGTTGCCTCAAGCACGCCAAGCTCGCCGGGAAAGGCCATGGCGCGCCCGACATGCAGGCCCGATGCCCCCGCCAGCAGGATCGCGAACAGCTCTGTCGTGCCGTGCACCGAGAGCCAGGCGACGAATTCGAGCAACAGGCCCTGTCCTGAAAACAGCCACAGCATCGCGCCAAGGCCCGCCGTGTTCTGGACCAGCAGCATCAGCGTCGGCACGCCAAAGGCAAAGCCCAGCGCGAAAGCGAGGATCGAGACCTGTGCGTTGTTGCTGAACAGGTAAGCGGCAAATGCGGAAAGGCCGGTGCTGCCATCGGCGGCTTCCAGCGTTTGCTGCAATGTCTCGCGGCTGGCACCCGGCACGCGCGAGTCTGCAAGGCCGCCGGGCACCAGCGAACCGTACCAGTCGGGATCGCCCGCCACCAACAGCCAGCCAGCCGCCGCGCCCGCCACCATCACCGCCAGCGCGATCAGCACGTCGAGCCACAAGGCCCGCACCGAACGGCTCAGGCCGCCGCCAAGGAAGCCGCGCAGCCACGATCCGAGCGAGGAGCGCGGGCCGTAGACCACGAACCAGGCGCGCTGGACCAGCGATTCGAGATAGGCGAGCGTTGCCGCGTCGAGCGAAATCTCGCGCGCCACCGAAAGGCTGGAGGCGACAGTGCGGTAGAGCACCGGCAGGGCCTGCACGTCTTCGTCTGACAGGCGGCGCAACTGGCCCTTATCCATGCGCGCAACGATGGCTTCGAGCCGCTTCCAGTCAGCCTCGCGCTCGAAGCGAAAGCGGTCGGAACGCAGGGCTGCCGCCTCGATGGCAGCGGTCTTGTCGTGTGCGCTCATCCGATCGCTCCGGCGCGCTTGATCGCAAGATAGGCGTCGATCAGCCGCGTGCCGACCTGGTCGTAGGGCGCCTCGAGCACGTCTGCTCCCGCCTGACGCAGCCGCAAGCGCACCAGTTCGCGCTGGCGCAACAGCGAATCCGCCGTCACCGCCATGGC
>JAGREJ010000252.1:0-921 GCA_020446595.1 Novosphingobium sp.
GGAACGGGCGACTACCTCTCGCTTGTCATGCAATTCATCCTCGCCTTCGGGATCAGTTTCCTGCTGCCTGTCCTGATGATGTTGCTGAACCGGGCGGGGATCGTCAGCCGCGAGCAACTTACGCGAGCGCGGCGCTATGTGATCGTCGCGATCTTCGTCGTTGCGGCAATCGCCACGCCGCCCGATGTCATCTCGCAACTGCTGCTGGCCGCTCCGCTGATCCTGCTGTTCGAGGGATCGCTGGTGCTGATGCGGATCACCGAGAAACGCCGCGCTCGTGAAGAAGCGAAATCCGGCGAGCCAGAGCCGGAGCCGGAAACGGTTGAGGAGTCCCCGGCGGAATAGAGGCCGTCGTCAGGCCCCCTGCCTGCGCGGCAGCCGCCGGATCAGGGCGCTGGTATCCTGCCTGCCGCCGCCAAGGGCCTGAACCTCGGCGTAGAACTGATCGACGAGT
The DNA here is from genome assembly GCA_020446595.1 of Novosphingobium sp. Lineage (GTDB taxonomy): Bacteria > Pseudomonadota > Alphaproteobacteria > Sphingomonadales > Sphingomonadaceae > Novosphingobium. The sequence goes on from JAGREJ010000252.1 coordinate 455, forward strand.
GCCGCAGTGGGCAGAGACACGCCAAGGCCGCGCCCTTCCTCGATGGCGAGACCCAGATCCTTGCGCATCCAGTCTATCGCGAAGCCGAAATCGAACTCGTCGGCGTTCATCGATTGCCAGCGATTGTCCATCTGCCAGCTTTGCGCCGCGCCGCCCGAGATCGCCTCGTAGACCTTGTCCATGTCGAGGTGAGAGGCTTGCGCGAAGCGCACCGCCTCGGCCAGCCCTGCGACGATTCCGGCTATGGCGACCTGGTTGGCCATCTTCGCGGTCTGGCCCGCGCCCGCCTTGCCGATGTGGACGATCTTGCGCGAATAGCATTCCATCACCACACGCGCCGCCTCGATCGCGTCCTTGCGCCCGCCGCACATCAGCGTGAGCGTGCCGCTTTCCGCGCCGATCTGCGATCCGGTCATCGGCGCATCGACACAGTGGACCTGAAGGTCGCGCGCCTCGACCGAAATCTG
>JAGREJ010000252.1:980-7496 GCA_020446595.1 Novosphingobium sp.
GGTCTTGAACACGCCGTGCGGCCCCAGCACGACCTGCGCGAGATCGTCGTCGTTGCCGACGCAGGTGATGACGACATCGGCGCCTTCGGCGGCATGGGCCGGTTCCGTGGCCACCGCGACGTCGAATTCCGGATTGGCCTCCCGCCACGCAGCGCAGCGTTCGGGCGTGCGATTGTAGATGGTAAGCTGATGCCCGGCGCGCGCGATATGCCGCGCGATCGCGCCGCCCATCACGCCGAGGCCAAGAAAGGAAACCTTGCACGCTTTGCTCATGGTTTCATCCTACGGCTCGCGGGCTGACGCCGCAACACGATTGCTTTCAATTTCGCACGCTATCCTCTAGCCGGAGCGGTCATGACCGAAGCTGTCGCCTTGCAGGCTCCGCCCTTTACCGCCGATGACGTGCGCGCCGCCGCCGCGCGGATCGCGGGTGCGGTGGTGCGCACGCCGACGCTTCATTCGCAGACCCTGAGCCAGATCACCGGCGCGGAAGTGTGGCTCAAGTTCGAGAATCTCCAGTTCACCGCTTCCTTCAAGGAACGCGGCGCACTGAATGCCATGCTCAAGCTGGGCGACGAGGCGCGCAAGCGCGGCGTCATCGCCGCATCGGCGGGCAACCATGCGCAGGGCCTTTCCTATCACGGCACCCGGCTGGGGATCCCCGTCACCATCGTCATGCCGAGCACGACACCCATGGTGAAGGTGATGCAAACCGAAAGCGTCGGCGGGACCGTGGTGCTCGAAGGCGAGACCTACGATCAGGCCTATGAGCATGCGCGGCGGCTGGAGAAGGAACTGGACCTCTCCTTCATTCACCCCTTTGACGATCCGCTGGTCGCGGCGGGGCAGGGCACGCTTGCGCTGGAACTGCTGGAGGACGTGCCCGATCTCGAGATGCTTGCGCTGCCGATTGGCGGCGGCGGGCTCGCCGCGGGCATGGGCACGATGGCGCGCGCGATGAAGCCCGACATCAAACTGATCGGCGTCGAGGCCGAACTCTATCCCTCGATGTTCAACCTGCTCAAGAAAAGCTACCGGGCGATCGGCGGCGATACCCTGGCCGAAGGCATTGCCGTGTTCGAACCGGGCGCGATGACTTCGCGGATGCTGTCGGGCCTGCTCGACGACGTAGTGTTGGCAAGCGAGGCGCAGCTCGAAAACGCGCTTTCGCTGCTGTTGCAGATCGAAAAGACAGTGGTCGAGGGCGCCGGCGCGGCAGGACTGGCGGCGGTGCTCGCCAATCCCGGAATGTTCGCCGGTCGCAAGGTTGGCATTGTCCTGACCGGCGGCAATATCGACACCCGCCTGCTGGCAAACGTGCTGTTGCGCGATCTGGCGCGTGCCGGGCGGCTGGCGCGCTTGCGGATCAAGATGCAGGATCGGCCCGGATCGCTGTTCAAGGTCGCCAAGGTATTCCACGAGCACAACATCAACATCATCGAGGTGTGGCATCAGCGCATCTTCACCAGCCTGCCCGCCAAGGGCCTGTTTACGGACATCGAGTGCGAGGCGCGCGATGCGGAACAGCTTCAGGGCCTGATCCGGGCGCTTGAACGGGAAGGCTACGAGGTCGAGCAGGTGAAGCTGAATTAGGTGCGGCATGCCAGCGCCGGGCCTGCACTGTGCAAAATAACCACTTGTTAACCACGAAAGTTGGTTAAAACGCTTTCAACGCGGGCAGGGGGAAGGCATAGTCCCTGCCGAGTGATGCGCAGCACAATCAGGATGCCAGGAGGAAACGACCAGTCGTGACGGCCCCAGTCCGCTTTCCCCGATTCTTCGTGACCAGCCCTGCGCCATGCCCCTACCTGCCCGATCGCAGCGAGCGCAAGGTGTTCACCGAGCTGAAGGGCGCGCACGCCGAATCGCTCAACGATGCGCTCAGCCGGATCGGTTTCCGCCGCAGCCAGAACGTCGCCTATCGGCCCTCGTGCCTCGACTGCAACGCCTGCGTATCGGTGCGCGTTGTCGCGGACGAGTTCGAGCCGTCATCGACCCAGAAGCGCAACCTGAAGCGCAACAGCGACCTGGTTGCTACCCTGCGCAGGCCATGGGCCACGCCCGAACAGTTCGACCTTCTGCGTGCCTATCTCGGCGCGCGCCATCCAGGTGGCGGCATGACCGCCATGGACGAGAGCGATTTCGCCGACATGGTCGAGCACACGCCGGTGACAAGCTACGTTATCGAATATCGTGAACCCTCTCCTGACGGGATCAGCGAAGGCCGCCTTGTCGGCGCCTGCCTGACCGACCGGCAGCACGACGGCCTGTCGATGATCTACAGCTTCTATGATCCCGACCATGCGGAGCGTTCGGGGCTGGGCAATTACATCATCCTCGATCACGTGCGGCGGGCGGGGGAAATGGATCTGCCTTACGTCTACCTCGGCTACTGGGTCGATGGGTCGAGCCGCATGCAATACAAGGTGCGCTACCGCCCGCTTGAGCGGCTTGGGCGCGATGGCTGGGAACGCATGGACGCTGCCGAGCAGGACAGGCTGATTGCCTCGGCGGCGGCTGGCAGCGGGTCACGCGCCGCCGATGGCACCGGCAAGGACAATGCACCGGGCGAGCAGGACCGTTTCAGGGTCGTTTGAGACAGCTTACCAGCTCAGTTCTCTGCCATCGTAATCGAAGAACTTGCCGGTCGCCTTGCTGTCGGTCGTCGCCAGATCGATGATGATCTCCGCCCCCTGGGCTGGCGTGCGCGTTCCCATGAAGCGGCTGACCAGCGAATTGACGTAGCCCGGATTGCAGGCATTGACGCGGATGCCTTCCTTTTCGAGATGGGCCGCGAACAGCGCGGTCGCGACATTCATGCCGGTCTTTGACAGGCCATAACCGTAGGGAGCCGTGCCCGGCTCCATCATGCCGCCGCCGGTTGCGTAGAAATCGAAGCGACCCGCGCCGCTCGAAACCATGATGATGCGTGCATCGTCGGACTTACGGAGCAATGGCAGCGCTAGTTGCGTCAGTTGCACCGGGCCGTGCAGGTTTGTTTCGAGGCACAGGCGCAGCACATCGGGTTCGATGTCGTAGACCTTGCCGGGAAAGGCCGCTCCGGCATTGTTGACCAGAATGTCGAGCTTGCCATGTTCGGCCTCGATCCGGTCGAGCACTGGCTGGAAGGTATCGGGATCGGTGGTGTCGATCCGCACGAAGTGCACGTTGCCCTCGCTCGCCAGTTCGGCGGTCGCGGCTTCGCCCTTGGCCGCATCGCGCGCGGCAAGATAGACGGTCATGCCCTTTTGCAGCAGGCCGCGCACCGCCTCGAAGCCGATGCCGGTGTTTGCGCCGGTTACCAGTGCGACGGTTGCCATGCCTTGCTCTCCCTTGGTCTGCTCATGCGGGCCTAGCGATCCTGCAGGGGCTGCGCAATCCAGCGCGGCGTAACCGGCAATTAAGCTGGTTGTGGTATGCCTTAACCATGCTCCCGGTGATGATCACCGTCGATACCGAATATGCGTCCGGCTATGTCGCTTCGGGCGAGGATACGTCGTGCGCGGACAATTTTGCACGCTGCCTTGCCTGCGATACGCCCTCCGGACCGGTCGGGATTTTCTATCAGATGGGCGTGCTGGACCGGCATGACCTCAAGGCCGTGTTCTTTGTCGATCCCATGCCCGCGCTGCTGTGGGGGGATGAAGCTGTCACTCGGATCGTTCAGCCGATCCTGTCGCGTGGCCACGAGGTGCAATTGCACCTGCATACCGAATGGTTGGCGCTGGCCGAGAACAGTCCGTTTGCGGTTGGGCGGGCGGGCCGCAACCTTTCCGATTTTAGCTGCGACGAACAGGAAGTGCTGATCGGCAGGGCGGCGGAGCGGCTGGTGGCGGCAGGCGCGCCCTGGCCGGTGGCGTTCCGTGCGGGCAACTACGGCGCGAACGACGATACGTTGCGCGCGCTGAAGCGGCTTGGCATCGCCTTCGACAGCAGCTTTGCGCCCGCGCTGATCGGCGGGGATTGCCGGATCGGACTGGGGCCGGAGAACCTGCTTCCCGTGACGCGCGAGGGCGTGCGCGAAGTGCCGATCTCCGCCATCGCCACCGGCACCGGTCTGCGGCATGCGCAGTTGACGGCGCTGTCGTTGAGCGAGATGAAGGCCGCGATCCGCCATGCCAGAGCGCAGGACTGGCGTGCCTTCGTGCTCGTTTCGCACAGCTTCGAGATGATGAACCGCGATCGCGGCATTGCCAACCGCACGGTGCAGCGCCGCTTCGAGGCGCTATGCCAATGGCTCGCGGAGGAGCCGGGTGTGACGACCGGCACGTTTGCCGATCCGGCGGTGCGCGAGCGCCTCGAAGGCCAGCGTCCGATTTCCGGAAGGGCCAGGGCGCTGCCCGCCAGCCGGATGCGCGAACTTGGCCGCATGGCCGAACAGGCATTCGCCAACGCGGTGTACGGATGAGCATTCCGGTCATCACTCGCCGGTTCGCGACCCCGCGCGGAGCCATGCGGCTCGCGCTGTCCTATGGCGAGGTTGCACTGGGGCTTTCCGGTGAGCGCAAGCCCGATCCGGGCGCGGTGCGGCGGCTGGTCTTCGTCTGCCACGGCAACATCTGCCGCAGCGCCTATGCCGACGTGCTGGCGCGACGGGCAGGGGCGAATGTCGCCTCCTTCGGGTTGTCGACCGCGACCGGGAGACCTGCCCACGAGCCGGTGTTGGAACTGGCGGCAACGCGCGGTGTGGACATGAGCATGCATCGCGCGACCGACATCGACGATTTCGTGCCGATGGAGGGCGACCTGCTTCTGGCGATGGAAACCCGCCACGCGCGCCTGCTGGCCACTGCTCCGACCGTGTCGCACTTGCCGCGCCTGTTGCTGGGAGCCTTCGGCAGCCCGCCCGTGCCGCACCTGCACGATCCATACGACGAGGACGAGAGCTACCTGCCGACCTGCCTTACGCGGATCGAGCGGGCGGTCGCCGCTCTGGTCAGGAGCTTCCCTTCAGCTTCCGCCTGACGGCTCCGGCAAGATCGGCCAGCATCGGCATGGGATCTCGCCACGACCACACGTAGTAGCGCACGCGAGGATCGAGGAAGTCGGCGAAAAAGCGGATGGCGAAGCCGATCCGGCGCAGAATCGGCGGCGAGCCGTCGCGCAGCACCGCGACCAGATGCTTGGCGTCGGGGATGGCATAGCGGGCGCGGCGGTTTCTCCACGGTCGGGCAGTCGCCTCAGCGCTCCAGCCGAGCGCCTGCAAGCGCACCTGCTCCCAGGCGAAATGCGCCCCGCAATGGTAGGCCAGCGGGATGCTGCCCCAGAAGCGGCCATTGATCTCCATGAGCTTGTAGCGGCCCGTCGCCGGATCGTGCCGGTATTCGACCATGGCGGGGCCCTGCCAGCCGATCTCTTTCAGCAACGTTTCGGATTTCTCCATCTGCGCCGCGTGATGCGCGGGATCGATCGCTTCGCAGAAGCTTGAGACGCCGCCTGTCGGTGGCCATTCGCGCAGGCGACGATGCTGGAACGTAAGCGTCGCGCTGCCGTCCTGCATGTTCAGCATCTGGCCCAGTCCCTCGCCGGGGCACCATTCCTGCACCATCGGGTAAAGCCCGAGCACGTCATAGCGCGACAGGATCGCTATCAGCGCCTCGGACGAAGCCGCATATTCGACCTTTTCGAGCGGCAGGCCGAGTGCTTCCAGCGGCGCCGAAACTTCCGCCGGATCGGCCCATTTGATCGCGACCGGATAGGCGAGGTTTGCCGCCTTGGACTTGCGATCCTCATCCGCCAGCGGCTGCCAGCTCTGCGGCACCTCGATGCCCAGGCCTTGCGCGATCTCCAGAGTCTGCCGCTTGTCGAGCACCACGGCGAGCTTGTCGGGATCGGGGCAAAGCACCTTGGTGTCGCCCAGTTTGCCCTTCAGGCTCGCAAGCGCGATCAGGTGGTGCTCGGAAATCGCCAGCACGGCGAGCGGATCATGGCGCGCGACAACCTTGGGCAGGTATTCGGCGAGCGGGCCGTCGATGGTTTCGAAGATCGTCGCATGGCGCGAGGCGCGCGCCAGCGAATCCGCCGATTTTCCCAGCGCCAGCACTCTCAATCCGTGTTCGTCCAGCTCGCGCACCACGGTCAGCCCGATGGGGCTGTCCGGACCGATAACGGCGACAGGGCGAGCGGATGCGTTCATTGCCGCCAGCGATAGCCGAAAATGCTTCCTGTCGGATTAACCATGCCGGCAACGAAAAGGGCGCCCGGATCGCTCCGGACGCCCCCTTCGGTGATACGGCTAAAGCGTCAGATCACGAGCTGTAGTACATGTCGAATTCGACCGGGCTCGGCGTGGTTTCCCAGCGGAGCTGCTCTTCCCACTTGAGGTCCATGTAGGCCTCGATCTGGTCGGCGGTGAACACGCCGCCTTCGAGCAGGAAGGCATTGTCCGCTTCCAGCGATTCAAGAGCCTCGCGCAGCGAGCCGCACACGGTCGGAACCTCGGCCAGCTCGGCCGGGGGCAGATCGTAGAGGTTCTTGTCCATCGCCTCGCCAGGGTGGATCTTGTTCTTGATGCCG
>JAGREJ010000253.1:0-2806 GCA_020446595.1 Novosphingobium sp.
TTCCTCGACTATTTCGCCACCGGCAAGCTCGACAACGGCGTGGCCGAGCGAGTCGTTGCCGGGATCGCGCAGGGCTGCAAGCTGGCGGGCTGCGCGCTGATCGGCGGCGAGACGGCGGAAATGCCGGGCATGTATGCGCAAGGCGATTACGATCTAGCCGGTTTCTGCGTCGGCGCGGTCGAGCGCGGCGAGCAACTGACCGGCGACAAGGTTGCCGAGGGCGACGTCCTGCTCGGCCTTGCCTCGTCCGGCGTCCACTCCAACGGCTATTCGCTCGTCCGCAGGCTCGCCGAGGACAAGTTGTGGCGACTCGACCGGCCTGCCTTGTTCGATCAGGACGTGCTGCTGATCGACGCGCTGATCGAGCCGACCCGCATCTATGTGAAAAGCCTGCTGCCAGCGATCCGCGCCGGACGCATTCACGCGCTGGCGCATGTGACCGGCGGCGGTCTGCTGGAAAACGTGCCGCGCGTCCTGCCCGAAGGGCTGCACGCGCGGATCGACGCGGGCGCGTGGGAACAGCCACGGCTGATGGCGTTCCTTCAGGCGCAGGGCAATATCGAGCCCGCCGAAATGGCGCGCACCTTCAATTGCGGCGTGGGCATGGTGCTGGCGGTCGATGCAAGTGAGGTCGCCGGACTGGTCGCGGACCTCACCGAAGCGGGCGAAAACGTCCATGTGATCGGCGCCATCGAGAAGGGCCAGCGCGGCTGCACCGTTCAGGGCAGCGCCGATGACTGGTCCGCGCGCGAGACATGGGAAGCGGTGCACCTTGCCTGAAGGGCGTGCCAGGGTCGCCGTGCTCATCTCGGGCAGCGGGACCAACATGGCCGCGCTGCTCTATGCCAGCCGCCGCGAAGCCTGCCCCTACGAGATCGTGCTGGTCGCTTCCAACCGGGCCGACGCGGCGGGGCTGAAACTGGCCGAGGCCGAAGGCGTGCCCACCTTCGTGCTCTCGCACAAGGGCATGGAGCGCGAGACGCACGATCTGGCCATGCACGAGGCGATTGTCGCGAGCGGCGCGGAATATGTCGCGCTGGCAGGCTACATGCGCATCCTGACTTCTGCCATCGTGAGCAAGTGGGAAGGCCGGATGGTCAATGTCCACCCTTCGCTGCTGCCGAAATATCCCGGCCTCCACACCCACGAGCGCGCCATCGAAGCGGGCGACAGCCATGGCGGCGTGACCGTCCATCTCGTCACCGCCGAACTCGACGACGGGCCGATGCTGGGCCAGACGCCGGTCGCGATCCTGCCGGACGACACGCCCGAAACGCTTGCGGCGCGGGTGCTGCTCGCCGAGCACCAGCTCTATTCGCGCTGCCTAGAGGATCTGGTCAGCCGCGAGTCATCGCCCGAATGGCTGCTGGCGCAGGTCGAGAAGCTGGCGCTGGCCCTGCCCGAGGCCGAGCCACGCGAATCGCACGGCGCGCCCGGCTGGCGATGCGGCGGCAAGAGCGGCAAGTTCTTCGCCTATTTCAGCGACCGGCACCACGGCGAGGAGCATATCGCGCTACTGGTGAAGACCTCCGGGCCTGACGAGATGGCCGCGCTGATCGAACGTTCGCCCGAGATCTATTTCCGCCCCGCCTATTACGGCGCGAGCGGCTGGGTCGGCATCGTCCTCAACCGCAAGCATGTGGACTGGGACCATGTCGCCGAATGGCTGGCGCGGTCATGGCGCGAAGTCGCGCCCAAACGGCTGACGAAGCTGATGGATGCGGCTGAGGAGTTTTAGCCAGCCATTGCAGCCTTGGCGATTTCGGGATTGAAATAGTGATTGACCCGGCTGATCAAGCTGCCGCGAAAACTGATCACCCAGACATAGACATTATCATAGGATTTACCGTTCTTGAGCGGCTGAAACCCCCTCGCCTCGATTACGACGACGTCCTCTCCGACGATGACGCGGTCAATCTCCAGCCTTCCGGGTCCGGAATACATTCGGCGAGCCGCCGATTCCATCGATGCGACTTGATCGGCGATGAGGACCTCACCACCGAGCATCGACCACCAGACGGCGTCGTTTGCGCAGAGGCTGAGATCGACACCACCTGTCTCGGCAACATGATGCAAGAATTTCTGCGCAGTGGTGCCAATCGTCGGGGATTCGCCGACCACAAGTCAGACTTCAGAGAATTCCACTAACGGGCGGCTCTCTCGGGTGCCGCGGTATTTCGTGTCGGGATCGTTGGGATCGCCAGCGATAATGACGTGATCGTCATGCACCTCGATCAGCGTGCCGACGAAGGGAAAGCCTTCGAGGCTGCCGTTCACCCGATAGCTGACCGTGTCACCGACCTTGAAGGTCTTTTCGTCGAAATTGAATTCGAACGGGCAGTTCTCGCCGTCTGCACCCATGCCGAGCATCGCCGTATCTCCTTTGGTGCAGAAGATAATACCGGCGCCCCGCAATTGCAAAGGCCGCCGGATCGCTCCAACGGCCTGCAATTTCGCGTGTTGCCGGATCGGCTCAGCCGACGATTTCTTCGGGCTTGAAGAAGAAGTCGATCTCGATCTTCGCGTTCTCGTCGCTGTCCGAACCGTGGACCGAATTGGCCTCGATCGATTCTGCGAAGCTCTTGCGGATCGTGCCCTCGGCGGCATCGGCGGGATTGGTCGCGCCCATGACATCGCGGTTGCGCTTCACCGCGTCCTCGCCTTCGAGCACCTGCACGACCACCGGCCCGGAGGTCATGAAGGACACGAGATCGTTGAAGAAGGGGCGTTCGCGGTGGACGCCGTAGAAGCCCTCGGCCTGATCCCTGGTCATGTGGATGCGCTTGGAAGCGACGACGCGCAGGCC
>JAGREJ010000253.1:2930-3615 GCA_020446595.1 Novosphingobium sp.
TGCGCGCGCCCCTAGCCGGGAAAATGCTGCGCCGCAAGGCAGGCTGCGGTCAGGGCCCTTCCACCCAGCGTCCGCTTTCCTGTTTCCAGAACCGCCGGTCGACGCCATCGCGGCTTCCAAGCATCCGCCAGCAATCCCGCGCACCCTGCAAAGTCATTTCATCGAACAGCAGGAAAGTGCGCTCGAAGGCAGGTTCGCCCTCACGCCACACGCCATCGGCCAGAGCCACGTAGCTTGCGCCATTGGCCGGTTCGGTCTGATCGGACAGCAGGATCGGCTGGCGTTCCTCATGGGGCTGGCCGGCACGGCCGTTGGCAAGGAAGCTCTCCTTCGGCTCCCACAGCGCCTGCCCGATGCGATCGAGTTGCTCGCCGTCGCCCGACACTACCAGCAGCCTAGCGCCCGCCTTCAAGGTGTTGCGCGCCAGCAGCGGCAGCACCTTTTCGGGAGGATCACGACTGAGCTGGTAGAAATCGACGCGCATCAACCTTCCAGATTGTCGCGCACGAACCGGTCCAGCAGACGCACGCCATAGCCGGTCGCGCCCTTGTCCCAGGTCGCGCCCGGCTTGTCGGCCCAGACCGTGCCAGCGATATCGAGGTGCGCCCAGGGGCGCTTGTCCTCGATGAAGCGCTGGAGGAACTGCGCCGCGGTGATCGATCCACCATAGCGCGCGCCCATGTTC
>JAGREJ010000254.1:0-478 GCA_020446595.1 Novosphingobium sp.
CATGAAGCTGGTCGAGCCGCTGCGCGAGCTGTTCAAGGACGAAGTGCGCGAACTGGGCCGCGAGCTTGGCCTCAACGAGCTGTTCGTCGGCCGCCATCCCTTCCCCGGACCCGGCCTTGCGATCCGCATACCCGGCGAGGTGAGCAAGGAGCGTTGCGACATTCTGCGCAAGGCCGATGCGATCTATCTCGAGGAAATCCGCAACGCCGGACTTTACGACGCGATCTGGCAGGCCTTCGCCGTGCTGCTTCCGGTCCGCACGGTGGGCGTAATGGGCGATGCGCGCACCTATGACAGCGTGTGCGCCTTGCGCGCCGTTACCAGCACCGATGGGATGACGGCGGATGTCTATCCTTTCAGCGCCGAATTCCTGACCCAGACCGCCACCCGCATCGTCAACGAAGTGCAGGGCATCAACCGCGTGGTCTATGACTATACGTCGAAACCGCCGGGCACGATCGAGTGGGAGTGAGGTGCA
>JAGREJ010000254.1:642-4318 GCA_020446595.1 Novosphingobium sp.
CTGACCGACTGCTCGCCGACTACGGATCGTGGGAAGCGGTCGCCACAGCGCCGCTCGACAGTCTGACCGCGATCCTTTCGATCCAGACCTTCCCGGAACAGTCGGCGCGGCGGCTCAAGGACTGCCTCGAAGCCATTATCGCGCAGCGCGGCGCGGTCGACCTGCGCCACCTTTCCAATTTGCCGACCGATGAGGCGATGGAATGGCTGGAGAGCCTGCCGGGCGTCGCCCGCAAGATCGCCGCGCAGGTGATGAACACCTCGACGCTCGACCGCCCGGTGATGGTGATCGAGGGCCATCACCGGCGGATCATGCAGCGCATGGGCCTGATCCCGCCGAAAGCGGATACCGCGCGGGCCTTCGACGAATTGATGCCGGTCCTGCCCGGGGAATGGTCCGCCGCTGACATGGACGAGCACCATCTGCTGCTCAAGAAACTGGGGCAGACCTTGTGCCGACCGGCGCGTGTGCATTGCCAGGACTGCCCGTTACGCATCGATTGCGCGACGGGTGCGGGAGCAGGCTAGCAAAATTCCTTGCCTTGAAGCCGGTTCCGGCGGCACGGTCGCTCACTACACACGCGCAAGGAGAGGCCAGTCATATGCAGACCTACACACTCTACGGCATGGGCAGCCCCAACGTCGTCAAGGTGGTTATCGCGCTGGAAGAACTGGGCCAGACCTACGACTTCGTCCACGTGAACGTCTTTCAGGGCGAGCAGCGCGAGCCGTGGTTCCTTGCACTCAATCCCAATGGCAAGGTGCCAGTGCTGGTCGAGCGGAGCGACGAGGGCGACTTTTCGCTGTTCGAGTCCGGCGCGATCATGGATTGGCTGGCGCGTCGGCACGGCGCATTTGGCGGTTCGGGAGATGACCAACAGGCGCATGTCCGCCAGTGGCTGTTCTTCCAGATGGCCAACTGTGGCCCGACCTTCGGCAATGCGATCCATTTCAGCTTCGCCACCAAGGAAGCTCCCTATGGCCAGAACCGCTTCCAGATCGAGATGCGCAAGCAGCTCAAGCTGATCGAGGAGCGGCTTGCTGCTTCGGACTATCTTGCGGGCGAATATTCCATTGCCGACATGGCGCTGTGGCCGTGGATCCGCACGCTGGAAATGTTCTTCGCCGACGATCTGCAAACCCCGGCGCTGCGCCGCTGGTTCGCCGCGATCGAGGCGCGTCCTGCAGTGCAGGCGGCAATTGCGCGGATGGATACGGTCGGCCCGCTGGACAAGGACGCCAGAAAGGTAGCCAGCCCGGAACAGCTCGACCGCTATTTCGGTCGCGTGGCCTGGCCCTAAGGATCGCACAAGCGCATTTACAGCGCGGCCTCCGCGTCCGATACAGGCGCGTCAAAGACTCGAACGGGAGAATCCGAATGCCGAAATACAAGATGCTCGTCTTCACAAATCCCACCAAAGGCGGCGACGAGGCCAACTACAACAAATGGTATAACGAACAGCACATTCCCGATGTCTGCCGCATCGAAGGCTTCACCGGCGCCCAGCGTTTCAAGAACACCATCGATGGCATCACCAACTATCTTGCGATCTACGAGGTAGACGCACCCGATGCCGCTGCGGCAATCGCCAATCTCACATCGAAGGCGGGGACCGATGAAATGGTGATGACCGACGATCTCGATGTCGAGGGCACCTCGGTCATGGTCTACGAAGAGCTGACCGAACCCTACGTCGCCTGACCGGGATTACCAGGCATGGCCTGCCTCGACCGCCTGCCGTTCGGCGGGCGTCGAGGTGCGTCCAAGCACTTCGTTGCGATGCGGGAATCGACCGAACCGGGCAATCATCCGGTAATGGTCTCGCGCAAATCCGAGGATGAACGCATCGCCGAGAGCGGCGAACCGGCGCAGCGACAGGTGCTGGTCGGCTATGTGCTCGCTGTGCATCAGCGGCATCAGCACGAATTGTGCCTCGTGCAGCGAAAGCGACCGATCCCAGCCCCGTGCCAGAAATCCGCGCATGACAGCCCGCGCCAGCGGATCGCAGGCGAAAGCCCGAGCTTCGCCCCTGAACAGGTTGCGCGGCACCTGATCGAACAGCAGGACCGCCGCGCGGGCGGTGCGCGTGTTGGTCAGGAAGCTTTGTGGTCTCTGGTTGGCCAGGGATTCTAACCAGCCGCCGAATCGGCGGCGCAATTCGGCGTCTACCTCGGGGCTCGAACCGAACCAGTCGCCCGGTCCGAGCTTGTGAAACCAGAAATGCAGCAGGTCTTCGGCCCAGAATCGCATGTTCGGGCAAACTGCCGTCAGTTGTTCATCGCCACCTTCCGGTAGGGTACGAACTCGCCAAGGCCAACGGTGCCGGTGTAGAAGTGCGAACCGCGGTCCATCAACTGGACAATGTCGAGGTTGCAGACCTGTGCAGTGTGCGAGCGGCGAACGAGGATGTCGTCGTCATCGAGGCTGTCGGCGTTGGTCGGGCGGTTGACCCACACCGTTTTGCCGCGGCCATAGACGATCGCGGTCTTGTCGATGATCTTCATGTCGCTCGATGCGGCATAGGGCAGGCACCGTTCGGGCTCGCCGGCAACGCGGCCTTCGAGCACCTTGGCGAGCTTTTCCTCACCGGTCATGCGCTGCTTTCCGGCAACGGCGGGAGCGGCCAGCAAAGCCGCCGTCGTGGCGAGGGCGATTGCAATACGTTTCATATTATTTTCTCCCTTCGAATGGACACTAGCTATCGCCGAACCAATTAACCGCTGCTGACTGCCTCAGGAACCCGCCTCCGGGCGCAAGAGACCGATCCACTCGAGAGGATTGTCCGGCTGCGTTTCGAAGGTTCGAACTCCCTCTGGCAAGGTCACCCACGGCTGCTTGCGCGATGTCCACAAGTGGACAGCCGGTTCCAGGAGATCGCTCGCATCGAGAGTCCCGGCGCGCAGGATGCCGGTTCCGGGGCGGCTCTTGCTGCTGCTGTATATCCGGGTGAGGCATGCCGGGCAGGCATGCTGGGTGACGCTCGATCCATTCGGCTTGGCGACCTCGGCGTCGATGAGTTCACCGCGAATCTCGAATTGATCGAGGGAGATATGCAGGTTCACCATGGCCGCACTGCCGCTGCGCGTCTGGCAATCGCGGCAATGGCAGGCATAGGGCTGCATCCCGCCTGTTCGGCGCACGACATAGCGCACCTTGCCGCAGGCGCACCCTCCCTCGAGAGGGCCGTTGCCAAGCATCAGGCCGTGCCGCCCACGGTCAGCCCGTCGATCAGCAGGCTGGGCTGGCCGACGCCAGCGGGCACCGACTGGCCGCCCTTGCCACAAGTGCCGACGCCTTCGTCGAGCGCCATGTCGTTGCCGATGCCGGTGACGCGGGTGAGCACCGAAGGTCCGTCGCCGATCAGCGTTGCGCCCTTGATCGGCGCGCCAAGCTTGCCGCTCTCGACCTTGTAGGCCTCGGTGCAGGAGAACACGAACTTGCCCGAGACGATGTCGACCTGTCCGCCGCCGAAGCTGCGGGCGAAAATGCCGTTCTTCACCCGCGAGAGCAGTTCGGCGGGATCGTCCTCGCCGTCCTTCATGAAGGTGTTGGTCATGCGCGGCATGGGGGCATGGGCATAGTCCTCGCGCCGTCCGTTGCCGGTCGGTTCGACGCCCATCAGCCGGGCATTGAGGCGGTCCTGCATATAGCCCTTCAGGATGCCGTCCTCGATCAG
>JAGREJ010000255.1 GCA_020446595.1 Novosphingobium sp.
ATCGGACGCTTGCTTTCCAGCCACTGTGCGACACTCGCGACATCGCCGAGCTCGCCCGGTCCCGGCCATCCGTCCAGCGCGGAGTAGCCTTCAAGCTGGCCAGCCCAGCGCGCCACCTGTCGCTCCAGGAAGCCCTCGGTCTTACCGAAGTCGCTCAGGCCGACGGTATCGGGATCGAGCGCATGCAGCATGGCCAGTCCTTCGACAAGGGCGAGGCCCATGCGATGCTGCACTTCTGCATCGTGGTGCGTTGGCGGAATGCCGTTTTGCGGATTGAACCCTTCGATGGGCTCCATCAGGTAGAATGCTGCGCCGATAACCCCTTCGTCGGGACAGGCGGCGATCAGCCGGGGATGTGGCAGGGTACTCGAAGCGATCGCTCCAAGCAGGCGCGCTTCGCGCCGCATCGTCTCGTTGCTGTTGGCGCGAACATTGGCCGGCGGCCTGCGCAACACATAGTCGCGACCGGCACGGGAAAAGCGCACCAGAATGTTCTGACTACCGCCGGAAAGCGGAGTCACATCGACAAGCGGCCCGCTACCGAGACCCTCCTCGTCCATCCACTGCGAAAGCCGATCGAGATCGACGCCCAACTCACCCATCCTGCATCCACCTTTCATCAGGCAGCTTCATGCACCGATCATTTCTGCATTACAATGCAATTTTCAAGCAGCACAATTCTTCTCTCGCTGCCGGATGACCTCATGCTCTTCCAGTCGGGCCAACTCGTTCTCGTCGCAGGACAGCCAGTCGGCAAGGACCTCGCGGCTGTGCTCGCCCACTTGCGGCGGGCGATAGCGATAATCCGCAGGTGTAGCGGAGAGCTTACCGGGATAGGCGACTGTCGGGATATCCACTCCGTCTTCGCGCGTGAACCGGTGCACGGTTTTGCGATGTTCGACGAAGGGATCGGCAAAAACATCGGCAATGGTGTTGACGGGCCCTGCAGGGATGCCTCTCGCAACCAGCCGGTCGATCAGCTCTCCGCTCTCGAACGGACGCACAAGCTCCTGCACCTTGGCTTCGATCGCATCTCGATTGATGAGCCGTGACCGTCCTGTCCGGAACCGTTCGTCGTCGGCCAGTTCGGGAACGCCCAGTTCGGCGCAGAGCGCGCGGAACTGCCCGTCGTTACCGACCGCGATAATCATGATGCCGTCGGCAACCTCGAACGTCTTGTAAGGCACAACCGTGGGATGGCGGTTGCCCAGCCGACCCGGATTGATCCCGCCGACCAGCCAGTTCGACGCCTGGTTCGCCAGCATCGCAATCTGCGTGTCGAGCAGCGAAACGTCGATCTGCTGTCCCTCGCCGGTGCGCTCTGCGTGGCGCAGCGCCATCATGATCGAAACGGTCGCATACATGCCAGTGGAAAGGTCCGCCATCGCGACCCCGGCGCGCAGCGGCCCGCCGTGCTCCTCGCCGGTTATCGACATGAATCCGCCCATTCCCTGCGCCACGAAATCGTAGCCGCCCCGGTCCGCATAGGGACCGGACTGACCGAAGCCGGTGATCGAGCAATAGACAAGGCGCGGGTTGATCGCGGCGACCGACGCATAGTCGAGACCGTATTTTGCAAGGCCGCCGACCTTGAAATTCTCGACAAGGATATCGGCCTCGGCGGCCAGCCTGCGGACCAACCTTGCTCCTTCAGGCTTGGCGATGTCGATGGCTGCCGAGCGCTTGTTGCGGTTTGCGCACACATAATAGGCGCTTTCCTGCGGGTCTTCCGATCCGTCGGGCAGAGTCAGGAACGGCGGCCCCCAACCACGCGTGTCGTCGCCCTTGCCGGGCAGTTCGACCTTGAGCACGTCGGCGCCGAAGTCGGCGAGAATCTGGGTCGACCACGGCCCGGCAAGGACACGGGAAAGATCGAGAACCTTGATGCCTTCGAGGGCGCGCGGCACCTTGCCTTCGCTCACGTTTGCCACCCTTTCCATCAGCCTAGCCGAACCAGCGTTCGGCCAAGGTTCGAACCATCGAACAGGCCAAGGAACGCATGCACCGCATTGTCGATGCCTTCGTGCACGGTGTCGGTCTGCTTCAGCAGATCGGCCTTGTGCCAGGCCTTCATGTCGGCAAGGAAATGCTGTTCGATGTCCATATGATCCGTGGCGATAAAGCCCTTCAACTCAAGCCGTTTGGTCATGATCTGGGTAAGGTTGCGCGGCGGCGTTACCGCTCCGGCAGCGTTATATTGCGAAATCATCCCGCAGATCGCCATACGGGCAAAGGGATTGGCGAGCGCGATGGCAGCGTGGAGATGGTCCCCGCCGACGTTGTCGAAATAGAGGTCGATGCCGCCCGCGCCCACGGCCTTGACTTCGCGGGCAAGCGCCTTGGTCAGGTTGTCCTCGGCCTTGTAATCGATCACGCCGTCAAGCTGTAGCACGTCGCGCAAGAAAGCGGCCTTGCGCGCGCCACCCGCCGCGCCAATGACCTTGTGTCCCTTGATCCTGGCCATCTGGCACACGAGCGTGCCCACGCCGCCCGAGGCAGCGGACACGAAAACGACATCGCCCGGCGTCAGCCGCCCGATGTGCAGCAGACCAACATAGGCGGTCAGTCCCGTTACTCCCGCAAAGCCGAGCCACGATTGCGGCGGCAACTGCGAACAGTCGCGCAGTTGCAGCGCTGAGACAGGTGCAGTGAAGGCCTCGCGCCAGCCAAGGCGCGAGAATACCATGGCGCCCGGAGCAAAGGTGTCATCGCCCGACGCGACGACCTGCCCGATGGCCGGACCTTCCATTGCGGCATCGAGTTCGAACGGCGGGACATAGCTCTTCGCGTCGTCCATCCGACCGCGCATCGCAGGATCGACCGCCATGAAAAGGTTGCGAACCTGCACTTCGCCCGGCCCCGGTGCGGGCACATCGCGTTCCGCGATGGCAAAGTCTTCCGGAACCGGAGAGCCGACCGGCCGCCGTTTCAATTGCACCTCTCGCGAAATCACGCTTCACTCTCCCGGAACGAGCCCGAACCCGACAAGCCTTAGCTTCCCTGCCGGGAGGATTGCAACAATTTCTGCACTCAAGGGCAAAATTGATCGACAAGGCAGAATTGCGCGGCTAGTCGGCAGCGCGTTCTGTACGCTGGTAGTAGAGGTAGGAACAATGCGCAAAAGCGCAATAAATGAGCTACTTGCGATTGGCGGAGCAAGGCCTGGAAACAGTCGGGCCGCGAATCTTCGTGCCTGAACCGCTCGATCGCCTGCCTGTCATCGTCGGAGTCGGACAAGTCAACGACCGACCCGACGATCCGCTCGAAGGCATGAACCCCGTCGCACTGATGGTCGAGGCGCTCCGGCGAGCCGAAGCGGACTCTGGCGCACGCATGCTCACCGAGGCCGACACACTTGCCACGGTGAAGCAGATTTCGTTTCCAGATGTAGCAGACTGCCCAGATCGAGTAGCAGGCGCAATTGGCGCACTGCATGCGCGCCTGTCCGAAACGGTGCTGCCCAGCGGCGAAAGCCCGGTGCGGTTGCTCAACGATGCGGCAAACCGGATCGGCACAGGCGAAATCGAAGTTGCTCTCGTCTGCGGTGGCGAAGCCCTGCGCACCGCCGCGGCCCATGTCGCCGCGAGCGAAAAAGGCCGCAAGCTGGATCCGGTGCGTGAGGCAAGGCACCGCGTCCACACCGGTTACGCCGCCGAACACGGTCTCATCGCCCCCGTCGATTTCTATCCCTTGTATGAAAACGCCTTACGCGCATCGCTGGGCCAGACATTCGATGAAGCACAGGCCGAAAGCAGTGTGATCTGGTCGCTCATGTCACAGGTCGCAGCGAGCAATCCCCACGCATGGATCCACAAAGAGATGAGCCCGGCGGAGATTGCCGCGCCTTCGCCTTCAAACCGGATGATCGCCTTTCCCTATACCAAGCTGCAGGTCGCCAACAGTTCGGTGAACCAGGGCGCGGCATCTATCGTGACGAGCGTCGGCAAGGCGCGAAGTCTTGCCATTCCACGAGCACAATGGATCTACGTGGGCAACGGTGCAGGCGCGAACGAACCGGAAGACGTGCTGGCGCGGGACCGCCTGGACCGCAGCGTGTCGATGGAGGCGGTGATACGCCGGGCGCTGGACCTCAATGGCATCGAGCCTGGCGACCTCGATGCCGTTGAGCTTTACAGCTGTTTTCCCTGCATTCCCAAACTGGCGCGGCGTGTTCTGGGCTGGCCGGTTGAAAAACCAGCAAGCGTGTTCGGCGGCTTGACCTTCGGCGGAGGTCCGGTCGGGAACTACATGTCTCACGCGATTGCCTCGATGACGGATCGCCTGCGCGCACGAGGCGGAACAGGCCTCTTGTTCGGCAATGGCGGCGTGGCCACCCGCAATCACGCAATCGTGCTTTCCAGCGATCCGATCGAAGGCGCCTCGTTTCCACGCAGCTTCGGCTTCCAGGACGAAGCCGACGCTCTGCGCGGTCCCATACCGAGCCTCGACGAGAACCATATCGGACCGGCGACGGTTGAAACCTGGACAGTCTTCTTCGAACGGAACGGTTCACCGTGCTCGGGCGTGGTCGTTGCTCGTACGCCAAACGGAGCACGGACGCTCGCTCTCTTGAAGATCGAAGACTGCGCCGCGCTCACGTCTGATCCAGATCGGGCTCCAGAACCGATCGGGAGCATGGGCCAGATCGTAGCCGAAGGCGATCGGCGCTTCTGGCAGTTTCACTGAGCGGCGCGATCCGCCACCGCGTCGATCTGGCATTCGGCGGGAAATCACTCTCCGTGCTCCGCAATCGACTGACAAGCGCCGCGGAAAGGCGCCCTTTGAGGTACGGAGTCCGAACAGGTCGGGACTTGGGTGACTCGGTGGTGGACAGTGACGTGCTCCCCTGAAATGT
>JAGREJ010000256.1 GCA_020446595.1 Novosphingobium sp.
GACGGCACCGGCGGGCACCAGTTTTCGACGACATTGGAACAGCACAACGCTGCAGTGGAGAAATGGTTCGCGATTCGCCGCGCGCGCGGCGAGATGTGACCTTTGGGTGAGAGGAAGCCATGATGAAAATCGGAATGACGCTGCCGGTGATGGAACCGGACCTCGACCGGGCCTTGCTGCGCGACTGGGTAGAGACGATCGACCGGGGACCGTATGCTTCGCTCGCATTCGGCGAACGCATTATTTTCGACAATCCTGATGCGTCCGTCATGTTGGGCGCTGCTGCCGCATGGAGCGAGCGGGTCGAGATCGTCACGACCATCTTCGTTGCTCAGCTTCACAACCCGGTGATGCTCGCCAAACAGATCGCCACGGCAGACATGCTGTGCAACGGTCGGCTGACTGCGGGCTTCGGCATTGGCGGTCGTGAGGAAGATTATCAAGCAGCCGGAGCCGATCTGGCCACCAAGAAGAACGCCGATCTCGCGTGGCGTATCGAAGAGATGCGCCGCGTGTGGGCTGGCGAAAGCATTGTCGATGGCGTGGACCGCCGGGTTGGGCCGCCTTGTGCGCAGAAGGGTGGCCCCAGGCTGCTGGCCGCAGCCATGGGCCCCAAGGCGGTAGCCATGGCCTCGCAATGGGCCGATGGCGTGTGCGGGATGAGCTTTGGTCCTGATGCTACGGAAATCGCTGGCTATTTCGATCTGGTGCGCAAGACCTGGGCCGAGCAGGGCAAGGCGAAGCCCTATCTGGGCACATCGTTCTGGTTCGCATTGGACGATGGTGGACGCGCGCAGCTCGAAACGCATTTGAAACGCTATTTCACCTGGGTCGATGAGGCATCGCGCGACGCGATTGCCGCGAGCGCGGGGTTCGCGGGCACACCGCAGGAACTGAAGGACTTGCTCAAGCGGATCGAGGATGCCGGTGCGGACGAGGTTCAGCTTATCCCGACCGATTCCAATGTCGATCAGGTCAAACGTGTTGCCGATGTCATCGGCTGATCGGCCTCACGCCATCCGCCGTTCCTGAAAGATTACCTGCAGCCCGTGGGTGTTGCTGGGGCGCACGACCATCTGCTTGTGCACCGCCAGCGGGCCGTGCGGGCCGAAGTCGTGCTCCCACTGGATTTCGAAGCCGTTCGAAACGACGTGCTGGCGCGCCTTCTCGAAGTCATCGACATCCCAGACCACGGTGAACACATGCTCGCCCTTGTCGGCGAGCAACTTGCCGATCTTGTCCTCGCCGCTTTTCGGATGGACCAGTTCGAGGCCCATGGCCCAGTCGATCCGGCAATCGAGCGGCCGGTCCGCCGCCTCGACTTCGGTCTCGAATTGGAGTTGCCCCGCGAACAGCTTTTCGTAGGTGGCTTGCGTCGCATCGGGGTCCGACACCAGCAGTTCGGCGCGTTGCAGACCGAGCACCTGAAGACCGGGGCGGGTTGCGACGGGAATGGCTTTCCCGGCGGCAAGTCGCCGCTCCTGAAAGATCACCATCATGCCATGGGTCTTGTCCGGCTCGACGACGAGCTGCTTGTGAATCTCGACCTCGGGATTGGCCGAATAGTCGCCCTCGTAACGGATAGTGAAACCCTCGGAGAGGACGTGATCGCGCGCGGCATCGATGCTGTCCACATCCCAGACCACGCAGAAAATGTGCTCGCCCTTCTGCGCGAGCAGTTTGCCCGGAAGAAATTGCTGGTCCATCGGATGCACCAGTTCGAGGCCGTGCTGATAATTCACGCGGCAATCCTGAGGCCTGCCGTGAACTGCATCGTCTGCGGCGAAGACGCCGCCGTTGAACAGCGTTTCAAAGGTCTTCTGCGCAGCGTCAGGGTGGTTGACCAGCAGTTCCACGCGATTGATTCCCAAGACTTTCATCGATGCTCTCCCAAAGCTTTGCCGGCGAACTTGCCACTGGCAGCGAGGCGCGGCAAGCATTCGTGGACAGCGCAGCGCGCGGATGCCAAGCAGGGCAGGAGAGGAGTAACCAACAATGTCGAACGCGATACTGGCGGGCCAATCGGCGCTCGTAACCGGTGGGGCAGGGGGCTTCGGTCTCGCCTGCGCCATGCTGCTGGCGCGCGATGGCGCGGCGGTCACGCTGATGGGCCGCACGGCGGAAAAGCTTGAGGAAGCGAAGGCGGCGATTCTCGCCAGCTATTCCGGTGCGACAGTCCGCACCTGCGCGGGCGACGCCATGAGCGAGGCCGATGTCGGCGCGGCCATGGACCTTGCGGCATCGGGTGCTGAGCGGTTTTCCATCGTGGTCGCCACTGTCGGCGGCAGCCGCTCGCGTGGATTTGCCGATACCGATGCCGACGCTTTCATGGATACCGTCGCCTACAACGTGCGCTCGGCCTACATCGCCATTCGCGAAGGCATGAAGCGGATCGACAGGGGCGGCGCCTTTGCCTTCATTTCCTCGACTGCCGCTGAAATCCCGTTTGACGGTATGCCCGGCTATTGCGCGGGCAAGGCGGCGCTCGACCAGCTCGTCAAGGCCGCGGCGCATGAACTTGGCCATCTCGGCCATCGATTCAACGCCGTGCGCCCCGGCCTGA
>JAGREJ010000257.1 GCA_020446595.1 Novosphingobium sp.
GCCAGAATGAAGCTGGAGAGAGCCAGCCCCGAACTGATCTCGGCGCGCTTCCAGCCGAATTCCCTTTCGAGCGGCGCGATGAACGGTCCCTGCGTGTAGACGTGTATCGAAACGAGACCGACGCCGATCATGCCAGAGAGGACGACCAGCCAGTGCCGTCGCCATTCGTCCCGCGCGCTGACGCTCGATTCGGTGTTCACCTGTCTGCTCTCCCGCGGTCTGTGCCGCCAGAGCTTCCATACGCATGAAAATGCATCGGATGAAATTCCTATGTGATTGTGTGCTCGCGCCAATGGCTGAAAGGCGATAGGCTCGGGCCGGGAGAGTGAACGATGTCGTCAATCAGCAACGAGCGCGCCGCGGAATGGCGTGCCCACTGGCCCTTGGTGCTGACCGCTTTCGTGGGCCTTTCGCTGACCAGCGTGGCGATCAATTCGACCGGTCTGGTGATTGCGCCGCTCGAAAAGGAATTCGGCTGGACCCGCACGCAGGTGACCGCCGGAATTTCGCTGGCCGTGACTTTGGCGATCCCGCTCTCGCCCTTTGTCGGTGCGTTGATCGACCGATGGGGTGTGCGCAAGCTTGCATTGCCGGGCACGGTTCTCGCCAGTCTGGGCATAGCGGGCATCGCGCTTGCCGATGGATCGAGTGCGCAATGGCTGGTCCTGTGGGCCTATTACGGGCTCGCCTCGCTGCTCATCAAGGCGACGATCTGGACAGCGGCGGTGACGGGCGCCTTTCAGGTGGCCCGCAGTCTGGCGATCAGCGTGATCCTGTGCGGCACGGCCTTTGCCGCGATTACCGTGCCTCCACTGATGCAGTGGCTGACCGACAATATCGGCTGGCGCGAAGGCTATCTGGCGATTGCCGTCCTGTGGGGAGTTCCGGCACTGGTGCTGTCGTATTTCTTTCTGTTCGACGTGCACGACGCGAAGGGGCGGGCACAGATCAAGGATCGTCCGGCTGTCTCGGTCGCCGATCTGCCGGGCCTGTCGGTTGCCGAGGCCGTGCGCAGCTTCACGCTCTGGCGGATCGGGCTTGCCACGCTCATCATGCTGATCCTGAGCAGTTGCCTTGTCGTCCACAAGGTGCCGATGCTCACCGAATTCGGCGTATCGCGCGCCAATGCGGCGCTACTGGTCAGCCTTACGGGACTTGCGGGCGTGGTCGGAAAGCTGGTGACAGGCTGGATGATGGAGCGATGGGATGCGGGGCTGGTCGGCAGCGCAACCAATGTGCTCGCGGCGCTTGCCATGGTGTTACTGCTGGAGCCGCTGCGTTCGCCAGTGACGATCGTGCTGGCGGTCATGGCAGTCGGCTATGCCGGTGGCACCAAGCTGCAACTGTGCGTCTATCTTACCGGGATTTACGCCGGGATGCGGAATTACGGAAAGATCTTCGGCGTGATGGCAAGCGTCGTCGGCGCGGCGGGCGGACTGGGCCCGGTCGTCGGGGGAGCCTTCTACGACGGTTTCGGCAGCTACGACGCCCTTATTATGGCGGCGATCCCGGCCAGCCTGATTTCGGCGCTGCTGATCCTGCGCCTCGGCGAATATCCCGAGTGGAGCAAGCAGCTCGAGGCGTCAGGGAAACGCCGCGCTGTCGCAGTCGCCTAGGCCATCCGGCAGGCGTTCTGCCTAAATGTGATGGCCAAGGCGGGTCTGGCCATGCATAGATCAAAAGGTTAACTGATTGAATGGACCGGGGCGCTTGATTCGCCTCTGTGACCTACGCCGCAGGAAGGACAGACAAGATGAAGCATACGATCAATTTCCCGGTCTATGACGCGGACAATCACCTCTACGAATCCCGCGAAGCCTTCACCACCTACCTGCCGGACAGGTACAAGCGGGATTTCTACTTCGTCGAGAAGGACGGGCGCACCAAGCTGGTCATCAACGGCATGCTGTCCGAATTCATTCCCAACCCGACTTTCGAGGTCGTGGCGCGTCCCGGTGGCTGGGAGACCTGGTTCCGCGCCGAAAACCACGAAGGCAAGTCGCGCCGCGAGCTGCAGGGCAAGGCGATCAGGCCGCCCGTGTCATGGCGCACCGGCGAGGGCCGGATCGAGGAACTCGACGGGCAGGGCGTCCACGCGACGCTGATCTTCCCGACTCTTGCCTCGGTGATCGAGGAGCGCATCGGTCATCGCGGCGACGTGGTTGCGGCGCTGTTTCACTCGCTCAACGAGTGGATGGCGGACGAATGGGGCTTTGCCAGGGACGACCGGCTGTTCGCAGTGCCCTTCATCAACCTTACCGACATCGACAAGGCGGTCGAGGAGCTCGAATGGGTGCTCAAACGCGGTGCGCGATGCGTCAATATCCGCCCCGGCCCGGTGGCGCACATCCAGGGGAGCCGCTCGCCCGGCTTCAAGGAATATGACCCGTTCTGGGCGCGCTGCGCCGATGCGGGAATCTTTGTCACGTTTCATGGCTCGGACAGCGGCTATGACCGCATCGCCAACTGGTATCGCGGCACATCGGGCGAATTCACCCCGTTCGAGCGCGACACCTTCGGCTCCGCCATCGACCTGATCGGCATGGTGACCTCGCACACCATGCTCGCGCTGATCTGCCACGGTGTTTTCGAACGCCATCCCAGGCTCAAGGTCGCCTCGATCGAGAATGGCGGCACCTGGGTGAAGCCGATGCTGGAACGGCTCGATCGGGCCATGGGCCAGATGCCGCATGCCTTCAAGATTCACCCGCGCGAACAGTTCGAAAAGCACGTCTGGGTCGCGCCGTTCTACGAGGACAAGCTCAGCGAACTGAAGCACTTTGTCCCGGCCGAGCGGATGCTGTTCGGCAGCGATTTCCCGCACCCGGAAGGCCTTGCCAATCCGCTCGACTATCTCGAGGAGTTCGACGAGTTTTCTTCGGACGATGTCGAGAAGATCTTCTCGACCAACCTCAAGGG
>JAGREJ010000027.1 GCA_020446595.1 Novosphingobium sp.
GGCATATCCTGGGACGCCATGGGCATATTCTCGCTTTGCTCCGGCTCGCTTTGTTCGCTGCAGGCAGCAAGTGCGAATGGGATGATGGCAATCATCAACCTGGTTGGGGTACGCATTCTTCATCTCCTTTGTCTTTCGTGGGATTAGCTTTCGGCTGCCGCATCAGCAGGTAGGCTGCGGGCAGCAGAAACATTGAGAGCAGCGGCGCGGTGATCATCCCGCCCACCATGGGCGCGGCAATGCGGCTCATGACTTCTGCGCCGGCTCCGCTCCCGATGAGGATCGGGAAAAGGCCGGCGAGGATAACCGCCACGGTCATCGCCTTGGGCCGCACGCGCAGCAGGGCCCCTTCTCGGATCGCTTCTCCGACTTCATTGCCGGCGGGGTCTTCGCCACGCCGTTGCAGCGCAGCTTTCAGATAGATGAGCATGACCACGCCAAATTCTGCCGAGACCCCGGCGAGCGCGATAAAACCGACCGCAGTTGCGACGGACTGATTGTAGCCCATCAGATAAAGAAGCCAGAATCCGCCTGTCAGGGCGAACGGCAGCGTTCCCATGATCAGCAGTGCCTCATCGACCCGCCGGAATATAAGATAAAGTAGCAGGAAGATGATCGCGAGCGTTGCGGGCACGACGACCTGCAGCCGCTCGTAGGCGCGCGTAAGGTATTCAAATTGCCCTGCATAGGACAGGCTGATGCCCGGGGGCACTTCGAGTTTGTTCGCTACTGCCTGCTGGAGATCCGCAACCACAGCAGCAAGGTCGCGGCCGCGCACATCGACGTAAACATAGCTGGTCAGACGGCCCTGTTCGCTCTTGAGCATCGGTGGCCCGTCGCTCACGCGCAAAGTCGCTATAGTGCCAAGGGTAATCTGCTGACCCGAAGGCGTGAGCACCGGGAGCGCCCGCAATTCGTCGATGCTGTCGCGGATTTCGCGCGGATAGCGAACATTGATCGGATAGCGCGCCAGCCCCTCGACGGTCCGGGCAACATTTGCACCGCCGATCGCGCCCGAGACGATTTGCTGCACGTCGGCAATGTTGAGGCCATAGCGGGCGGCCGCTGCCCGGTCGATGTCGACATCGACATAGCGCCCGCCCGACAACCGCTCGGCGAGCGCCGAGCTGACACCCGGTATATCTCCGGCGATATCTTCTATTCTCAGCGCTACCCGTTCGATCTCGCCCAGATCCTCGCCGGACACCTTGACGCCGATCGGACTCTTGATGCCGGTAGCCAGCATATCGATCCGGTTGCGGATCGGAGGGACCCAAACGTTGGCCAGACCGGGCACCTGGACCACCCTGTCGAGTTCCTCGACGAGCTTGTCGGGTGTCATTCCGGCACGCCACTCGTCGCGCGGCTTGAAGCGGATGGTGGTCTCGAACATCGTCAGGGGAGCAGGATCGGTCGCCGTGTCCGCCCGCCCCGCCTTTCCGAACACCGTCTCGACTTCCGGCACTGATTTGATCAGCCGGTCCGTTCGCTGGAGGAGCGCGGAGGCTTCCGCCGGAGACAGGCCAGGCAGGGCGCTCGGCATGTAAAGCAGGTCCCCTTCGTCGAGCGGGGGCAGAAATTCGCCGCCGAGCCGGGTGAAAGGTATGGCCGTGGTGAGGAAAATGGCTCCCGCGATGGCAAGTGTCAGCTTCGGTCGTCGCATGACCCAGTCGAGGCCGGGCCGGTAAGCCCGGGTCAGCCCGCGATTGATAAAGTTGCTGTCTTCCGAGGGAATCTTGCCCCGGATCAGCCAGCCCATGAGCACCGGCACCAGCGTGACCGAGAGGATCGCAGCCGCCGCCATCGCATAGGTCTTGGTGAAGGCGAGTGGTGCAAACAGCCGTCCTTCCTGCGCCTGCAGGGTGAAAACGGGAAGGAACGACAGCGTGATAATAAGCAGGCTGAAAAACAGTGCCGGGCCAACTTCCTTGGAGGCATCGGCGATGATGCGCCAGCGCTCCTTGACCGACAGAACGACATCAGGATTTTCCTGCTCACAGCGTTCCAGATGCTTGTGAGCGTTCTCGATCATCACCACCGCCGCATCGACCATTGCCCCGATGGCGATGGCAATGCCGCCGAGCGACATGATGTTCGCGTTCACGCCCTGAAACCGCATGACTACGAAGGCGGCAAGGACGCCTAACGGCAGGGTCACTATGGCGACGAGAGCCGAGCGCGCGTGCCACAGGAACAGGGCGCACACGAGCGCCACGACGATGAACTCCTCGATGAGCTTGTGTGTCAGGTTCTCGACCGAGGCATCGATCAGCCGTGACCGGTCGTAGGTCGTGACGATTTCGACACCCTGCGGCAGGCTGGCCTGGAGCTCGGCAAGCTTCTGCTCGACTGCTGCGATCGCGCTACGCGCATCGGCGCCCTGGCGCAGGACCACGATCCCACCGGCAACTTCGCCCTGGCCGTCGAGTTCGGCGATGCCCCGACGCATTTCCGGCCCGACCTGGATCGTCGCGACATCACCGAGCGTGACCGGGACGCCGACACCAACGGTCCTAAGCGGGATCTGCCTGAAGTCGTCAAGCGAGGTAAGATATCCTGACGCCCGAACCATGTATTCGGCTTCGCCCATCTCGACCACCGACCCGCCGGTTTCCTGGTTGGAGGCCTGGATCGCCCTCACAATCTCGGCATGGGTCACCCCGAAGGAGGCCATGCGATAGGGATCGAGCACGATCTGGTACTGCCTGACCATGCCTCCGACACTGGCAACTTCGGCAATGCCCGGAATGGTCTTGAGCTCGTATCGCAGGAACCAGTCCTGGAGCGACCTGAGGCCTGAGAGATCATGCCCGCCGGACCGGTCGACAAGCGCGTATTCGTAAATCCAACCTACGCCGGTGGCATCCGGTCCCAATGTGCTGGTCACACCATCGGGGAGCCTGTTCTGCACCTGGTTGAGATATTCAAGGACGCGCGAACGCGCCCAGTAGAGGTCGGTGCCATCCTCGAAGATGATGTAGACATAGCTGTCGCCGAACATCGAGTAACCGCGCACTGTCTTGGCGCCCGGCACCGACAGCATCGTCGTGGCAAGCGGATAGGTAACCTGGTCCTCTACGATCCGCGGTGCCTGGCCGGGATAGTTGGATCGAACCACCACCTGCACATCTGACAGGTCTGGAATGGCATCCACCGGCGTAGTCCGGACAGCCCAAAGCCCGCCAAGCGTAACGGCAATCGCTGCGAGGACTACGAACAGCCGGTTCGCTATCGACCAGTCGATAAGCCGGCCGATCATTGATCCACCTTCGTGATCGACGCGATGCGTGGTCCGGCCCCGCTCTGCGTAAAGGTGAAGCGAACGCGGTCGCCTCGCTTCAGTCCGCGCAACTGCGCGCTGTCCTCGACGGCGAATGCCATGGTCATCGCTGGCCAATTGAGCCGTGGTACCGGACCATGCCTCAGCGTGACCGAGCGCTCACCGATCTTTTCGATCGTTCCCGTGGCGCTAAAGGTCGCACTATCATCATCTTGAGCACGCGCGCCGCCATCACTGCCATCCTCCCCGGAAGCCGCATCGACGGGCCGGATATCGAGACCTGTCAGGCTTGCTTCGGAATCGAGCAGGAATTGTCCGGAGGTTACCACTTCCTCGCCGGGAGCGAGTCCAGCGAGAACCTCGATCCGGCCGTTCGCTTCCCGGCCGATCCGAACTTCCGCCGGCGCGAAGCCCCCGGCATCCTGCTTCAGCATGACGATAGTGCGCCGGCCGGTGCGGATTACGGCTTCCGACGGGATCAGCAGCGCTTCGCGCCGTTCTGGCATGAGCGAGACTTGCGCAAACATTCCCGGTTTCAGCCGCCCGCCAGGGTTGGGGAGTTCAGCGCGAACCGTGATCGTCCGGCTTGCAGCCTGCGTGGCGGGCAAGATGGCGATTATGCGGCCGCCGAAGCGGTCTTCCGGAAAGGCGGTCAGGCTTGCTTGGATAGGCTGACCTACCCTCACGGAGCTAGCCTGCGCTTCCGGAACATCGGCCTCAAGCCAGATGGGAGAGAACCCAGTGATCTCGGCCAGCGTCTGACCCGAAGTAACGGTCATTCCCGGGCGCACTCCCAGCGCGGTGATTGCACCACTGATCGGAGCTGTCACGGTGATGGTGGAATGACTGCGTCCGCTGCGCGCGACCGAAGATATCAGGGACTCGGGCATGCCCTGCAAGCGCATCCGTTCACGCGCTGCCGCAGCAAGTTCGCTGTTCCCGGTGCGGGCCACTGCGAGGTATTCTTCCTGGGCTCCGCCCCATTCGGGAACGAGAATGTCGGCGATAGGGGCACCGCGGGCCACGACATCGTCAGGAGCGCGGCCATAAGTGCGTTGAACATATCCCCCGGCACGTGGCTGCACGATGGCGACATCACGGCCGTTATAGGCAAGCACCCCGGTGACCGTGATTTCCGGTTCAAGGATGCCATATTCGGCAGTCGAGGTGCGAATTCCAAAGTTCTGGATCAGTCCCGGGTCGATGCGCAGACCGGCCGGCGCTTCTTCCCCGGCGCATTTCGGCACCAGCTGCATGTCCATGAACGGTGACTTGCCCGGCTTGTCGAAATGCTGCCCTGGCACCATCGGATCGTACCAGTACAGCACGTCCTCGCAATCGGCGCTTGCGGCATCAGCGGAATTGCCCTGCGTTCCAAGTCGCGCAACTCCATATCCGGCAGCGAGCGTCGTCAGGGCCACCAAAGCTGTAACCAGCAACGACTTGCGACGTGGGGTGAGCCTGTTCCACAAGTTTGTCATTGAACATGCTCCGTATAGGCCAGGCGGAGCCGCGTAGCGGCTGCCACGGTGGCCTCTTCACGCCCCAAAATTTCGATATCGAGAAGTGCCAAGTCCTTAATAGCCGCGATCACGTCGGGCAGTTCAGCGCGTCCGGCGGTATAGCTGGCAGTTTCAAGGGTCACTCTGTCCCGGGCGAGTGGCAGCAGTTCCTCGCGCGCGCGTTGCCACTGGCGATATGCGCTTCGCCAAGCGGCCAGATCGGCTTCGAACCGGGCATTTACAGCCCGTACCTGGTCTTCGCGACTGGCGATGGCCGCCTGGGCCTCTGCTTCAGCGGCAGCAATCAGAGGTTGCTGGCGATGCTTGCCGAAGAGGGGAAGCGTTATGCTCCCCATGACAGTGAACATATCGCCGTACTGGCGTTCGCGAACCCCGTAGCTGGCACTCACTCCGAAATCGGGCCGGTTGTCGGACCGGGCGAGATCGACCCTTGCCTGCATCTCGCGTAACTGGGCACCCGCAAGCAGGATCTCTGGATGGTTCGCTAGACTTCGCCGTAATTCTTCGGGATCGATTTCGGCGGAAGGAGGTTCGCCTGCCGCGACCGCATCGGTTTCACCGATATATCGTGCAAGCTGCGCCTGCGCCGCCGCCTCGTCGGCTTCGATGGCAGTTCGTGCGTCCTCGATCTCGAGAACAGCGCGGCGAACCTCGAGACTTTCAGCGGGGCGCGCCGAGCCCGATGAGACCGCGCTGCGGGAGACAGGGACAAGTTCGTATACCTGATCGAGCGCAGTATCCGCGACCACCAGCCTACGCTGGGCATAGGCCAGCCGAACCCAGGATTCGCCTGCCCCCAGTCGCGCCAGATATCGGATACGGGCAAGTTCGGCGCTGGCAGTTTCGATATCGGCAGTGGCGATACCGGCCCTTGCGCGCCTCTCCGCAAGATTGGGTATCTGTTGTTCGATCCCGACCTCGAGCATGGTCATCATTGTCGGGTCCAGGAGATCGGGGCCGGTAACGGGAAGATTGCGGATGCCCGCGCGCAGTGTCGGATCGGGCAGTTCGTCGGCAGCATCGGCGGCGCTGCGACGCGCATCGAGTTGCAGTTCGCGCGATCTTACTTGCGGCTGTCCCAGAACAGCGCCGCGCAAGGCTTCGTCGTAGCTTACTGGCCGGGCCAATACCGGCGACATGCCCGACATCAAAGCCCCGCAGAATGCGAGGAAATACCTCATGTCTCAATTCCTGGCTCGCCGTTAGCGGCCCTGCCGCCACGGCTTCGCACTCCAGGCCAGCACGAAGCTTTGCTGGAGTCGGGGAGCACGGGCAGCGCCCGCACTAGCGAAGATCAGGAAATTGTTTCTGGAGGGGGTGGTTCAGGTGCGGACGATGAACCCGGGAGCCAGTCCTTGCCCGATGCCTGGTAGAGAGGCCGATGGAACTGAAGAGCGACCGAACCGGCCGTTGTATCCGACATGAACAGCGGGGGGATGCAGTTCATCGCGACAAGACAGTCGAGCGTCTTATTCTTGCAAGGCCCGCTGTCATCGGGAACCTGATCCTGCATGCTCATCTGACCGGGAGCCGATTGGTGCATTTCCGCGCAATCCATTTCGGCCACCTGGAGTTGCGGGACTGCAGCCGCATGCGCGGCGACCTGCACGAACAGGCCGAAGCTCATGCACAATACGGCAAAGGCGCGCAGGATGGTCACCAGGCTTCGATACCCGTAGCCGCGAATGCGATCAAGCTGGCATACTTATTGCCAGCCTTTTGTTCGTCGTGCTCTCATGATCGTTTTCTAAATACGCACCAGACAAAAGCCTGTCTGTCGCCCCATGGGGTGGCGTGCTCTTCGCGCCAGTCATCCAGCGGCTCGAATCCCCGGCCGAGTTCAGCGTGCAAACTTTTTGCATCGTAGCTTTGAACGGGAAGACCGCTGCATTTTTCCGGACCCTCAGGCGCGAAAGTTGCCATGATGACCAATCCTCCCGGTAAGAGACCCTGCGCAAGTGCAGCCTTGTATGCTGAGCGCTGGGCCGGCTCCGTCAGAAAATGAAAAACAGCCCGATCATGCCAGACGTCATAGCTGCGGGGTGGCGTCCACTGCGTGATATCCGCATGAATCCACACGATCTGTTCGCCACGATCACACAGTCGCAAACGGGCCGCATCGAGTGACGACTGCGCTAGATCGAGTACAGAAAGGTCCTCCCAGCCACGGTCAAGCAGATGGTCGACAAGCGAAGACGCTCCTCCACCTACGTCAATGAGTGCATCCGTGGGCCGCGCACCGAAGCGATCAAGGGCTGCGAGAGACAGTGTGGGCTTCTCCTGATACCAGCTAACCCCATTGCTACCTTTTTGCCGGTAGACCCGGTTCCAATGTGCCTCCATGTCGCTGCTCACCGTTCACCCTCCTCGCCGACGGACTAGCAAATAGGGCAACTCAAGCGAACCGAATGAGCGCGGCCTCACTCGCGCTGTCCTTGCTGTCCGAGAGCTTCAATTATCAGACAGTCTTCAATAGAGCCTTGCTCACATTTCGACAGCAATCGGGCGAGTTCGTTGCGAAGCGACGAAAGCTCCGCGATCTTGCGGTCAACGTCGGCAAGATGCGCACGAGCCAACTCGTCTACTGCGACGCACGATCGGGAGCGGTCGTCTGCTAAATCCAGTAGCTCACGCACCTGCGCCATCGAGAATCCCAGATCGCGCGCGGCACGGATGAATTTGAGCAATGCCAGATCATTCTTTCCGTAGTCGCGATAGTTGCTCGCAGTGCGAGCCGGCCGCTTTAGAATGCCCTCGCGTTCGTAGAAGCGAATTGTCTCCGCACTCACGCCCGTTGCGCGAGCAAGTTCTCCGATCCTCATCGTGTTGGTCCTGACCGTCGCCCTCTTGACCTTGTAGGTCCTACAAGGTTCATAGTGTGCAATCAATCAACGGAGACGACAGCGACCGGCATCGGCCATCCCATCCGTTCCGTCGTAATTAGAGGGTTCAAATGGCTGAGGACTGCTGCTCGAAGAAGAGCGAAACGATCGCTGAGATGGCGACTAAACGAGATCAGCGTCGCGTTCTCATTATTGTAATGGCGATCAATTTCGCGATGTTCATCGTCGAGTTTTCAGGTGGGGTGGTCGCGCAATCATCTGCGCTCATGGCAGATTCAATCGACATGTTCGGAGATGGGGTGGTTTACGCCTTGAGCCTCTACGCGTTGCATCGCGGAGCGCAATGGGAGGCTGGCGCGGCAATCGTGAAGGGGATCATCATTTTCGTCTTTGGCGCAGCAGTACTCTGGGAGATTGCCGACAAGATCGTCAATGGTGTCCCGCCATCATCGTCGCTCATGCTGTTGTTCGGAGGTACCGCGCTCGCCGCGAATGTCGTGTGCCTTGCGCTGCTGTGGCGCTTCCGCAACCGCAACGTGAATATGAGCAGCACATTCGAATGCTCGCGGAACGATGTGGTTTCCAACTTCGGTGTCATTGTCGCTGCAGGTCTGGTCCATATGAGTGGTTCAGTATGGCCTGACATTGTGGTGGGTGGGCTCATTGCCTTCATCTTTCTCAGATCGTCCTGGCGCGTCCTTCGCGACGCTGTGCCGGCATGGCGAGAAGCAAGCCTGGGTTGAGGCTGTCGACACCCCGGGCGAGTAATAACACCCGACTGCGATCTTTCTCGACTATGGTCGTCTTCAAGGCCCGGGTGGACGGGCAAGAGGCTTAAAACTCCATACACGATGAAATCATTGCTCGACTTTATAGCCCTCGGGATTTCCAAAGGCCTCGCTATCCCCCTTTGAATATTCAAGTATTGCGTCTTGCAATTTCATCGATCCAGTCGTTGATCTCTGCTTCCACCCAGACAGCGCATTTGGGGCCGAGCGAACGGGATTTCGGAAAGCGGCCTTCGCTCATCCGCTGATAGATAGCCGAACGACGCAGGCCAACGCGGTCGATGACTTCAGGCAGCCGCAAAAGCCTTGCCGGCGGGGGGACTTGTGGCGACGCCTGGTCTGCGCTTGCGCCGTCCTCGGAAGGCTGGGGATGTGCATTCATGATCGCTCCTGTCGGGTCAATTTCTCGGTCCCCTCCGAGGTGAATTGGATCAGCGCGGCAGCGCCATCGAAATGTCGCGGTTGGTAATATCATCGATATGCTTGGCAAGCATGCGGGCGACGAGCTGCGAAGTTCCGTTCGCCCACCGCGGCCGCAAATCTTCCACGCGTCGCCCAAGCGTGCGCTCGAGTTGGCCCGGCAAGGCCGTGAAGAAGTCCTCAAGGAACTCCCCCATTTCGCTGCGCATCCATTCGCAGGCGAGATCC
Source organism: Novosphingobium sp. (assembly GCA_020446595.1). GTDB lineage: Bacteria > Pseudomonadota > Alphaproteobacteria > Sphingomonadales > Sphingomonadaceae > Novosphingobium. Next base: position 9,083 of record JAGREJ010000027.1, read on the forward strand.
TCCTGGCCTGCCAAGGCGAGGATCATGCTGGCGCGGGGAAAGGCGCCGCACACGTCGAGAACGCGCGCGGCCTCATCAAGTCCGATCGGCCGATCGCCGCGCATGACACGAAGCAACGTCTCGCGGTGGATACCCACTTCCCGAGCAATCTGGTGCTTGGGCTTGTCAGACGACTCGATCGCATGGGCAAGAATGTGCGCGAGGCTGGTGTTGGCTTGGCCTCGGAATGGCGCGGGCTGGTGCATCGACAATAACTCCAACTATGAAGAACTGAGTCGTAGCCATATCGCGCGTGATGCATGTAGGAAAATAAAAAGAACAGTTACGGAACATATCGTTTCTAGGCGAATCATCCTCTAGCACCGAGTCGCCGACGATCGCCGCCACTCCTGTCGGGATCCGTCGACGCTAACCACCAAATAAACCGCTGTTTCTGCATATTTTCGCCGACGCCGTCCATTCGATGCGTCCATATCCGTCCGCTGCATTGGCGCGACAGGCCATCCGACTTTCCTACATCCATTTCCTAGATGCATGTGGGACACACAGCGAACGTAAGAACGCTGGGTTCACCCCTCCAGATGGAGCTCCATATGCAGTCTCTCACCCTCTCCCGGCGTTCCGGCGCCACCGATCAAAGCCCCTCGAAGCTTGGGCGGGCCATGACCTTTGCAGTACCGCTTGCGGTCGCTGCACTGGCCGCCAGCGCCGCCTACGCGGGCGCCGACACGACCTTCACCCCTGCCCTCACGAAATTCACCGATTTCCTCGAAGGCTCGGGCGGCAAGATCATCACCGTCCTCAGCCTTGCAGGCGGCCTCATCGGTCTCGCCTCCGGCCGGTTCTCGCTCGGACAGGTCGCTGTTCCGGTCGGTGTCGGCATCGGCGTCGGCACGGGTGTTCCGATCGTCACCTCGGTCGTCACCGCGGTCATCTGACGCATCGGACGGGAAGGCGCGTCGCCATGGCAGACCCATACATCATCCCGCGTCGGCTCGACGATCCGGAGCTCATCGGCTTCTGGACCATCGACGAGTTCGCCGGGATGCTCATCCCCTTCACCTGGGGGATCCTCAGCCAGCATATCTTTATCGGCATCATCGTTGCCTTCGGCGCCTGGTTCGCGCTGCGAAAGGCAAAAGCAGGACGCGCCAGCTCCTGGGTAGCCCATGCCGCCTATTGGTATCTGCCGGCCGGATTGTTGGGCCTGAAATCGACGCCGCCTTCCCACTGCCGCCTGCTTGCCGGTTGAGGGGAGA
>JAGREJ010000258.1 GCA_020446595.1 Novosphingobium sp.
AGCGCCTTGCCCAGCGCATCGGCCACGCCTTCGTTCGAGGCGAACTTCGGGGCGGAATGGACGACTGTCACCGGACCACTGTCCCCACGCGGCGAATCTTGCGCTGCAATTGCATCACGCCATAGAGCAGGGCCTCTGCCGTCGGCGGGCAGCCCGGCACATAGATGTCGACCGGGACGATGCGGTCGCAGCCGCGCACAACACTATAGCTGTAGTGGTAATAGCCGCCGCCATTGGCGNNGGCGCAGCTTCCCATCGAGATCACGTATTTCGGGTCCGACATCTGGTCGTAGACCTTGCGCAGCGCCGGAGCCATCTTGTTGCACAGCGTGCCCGCCACAATCATCACGTCGCTCTGGCGCGGGCTGGCGCGCGGAGCAGCGCCGAAGCGCTCCATGTCGTAGCGCGGCATGTTGACGTGAATCATCTCGACCGCGCAGCAGGCAAGTCCGAAAGTCATCCACCACAGCGAGCCAGTGCGTGCCCAGTGGAACAGGTCCTCGGTAGAGGTGACAAGGAAACCCTTGTCCGAAACCTCGGCGTTGAGATCGTTGAAAAAGGACTGATCGGGCGGGGTGATCTCGCCCGCGGCAGGTTTGGCAAGCTCGTTCATTCCCAGTCCAGAGCTCCCTTCTTCCAGGCATAGGCAAGCCCGACCGCCAGTTCGAACAGGAACACCATCATCGTGATCCAGCCCGGCCAGCCTGTGAGATCGAGCGAAACCGCCCAGGGAAACAGGAAAGCGGCCTCAAGGTCGAACACGATGAACAGGATCGCGACGAGATAGAAGCGCACGTCGAACTGGCTGCGCGGATCCTCGAAAGCGGGAAACCCGCATTCGTATTCGCTCAGCTTCTCGGCATTCGGGTTGTGCGCGCCGCTGAGATAGGAGACTCCCATCGGCAGGAACACGAATATGGCCGACAGGGCCAGCGCGATGCCGAGGAAGATAAGGATCGGCAAATATTGCGAAAGGTCGACCAAGGATCTGACTCGTCGTTTCGTTCGGTTGACGCGGCCCTAGTCCGCACTTTGTCACGGCGCAAGTGGGGCAGGAGCAATTCCCCAACGCAAGAGCCGCTTGCTCCTATTGCAACGCAGCATTATGCCTGATCCGGGATGAGGCGCAACGGCTTCTGGCAAGGAATTTCGAACATGACGGCTTTTTCCTCGAACGACCCCATCGTGGTCGCATCCTGCGCACGCACGCCCATCGGCGATTTCAACGGTGCGCTCGCCGGTGCAAGTTCGACCGAACTTGGCGCGATGGCAGTGAAAGCCGCAGTGGAGCGCGCGGGAATCGACGGCGACGCGGTGGATCGGGTCTACATGGGCTGCGTGCTTCCGGCAGGCCTCGGCCAGAATCCCGCGCGGCAGGCTGCGCTCGGTGCCGGTCTGCCGCTCGGCGCACAGGCAACGACGATCAACAAGGTTTGCGGCTCGGGCATGCAAACCGCGATCATGGGCGCGGAAGCGCTGGCGAGCGGCTCTGTGGATATTGTCGTGGCGGGCGGAATGGAGTCCATGACCAACGCGCCGTACCTGCTCAAGAAACATCGCGCGGGCGCTCGCGCGGGCCACGACACCGCCTATGACCACGTGTTCCTCGACGGGCTCGAAGACGCATACGATCCGGGCAAGGCGATGGGAGAGTTCGCGCAGGTCACTGCCGACGAATACCAGCTCACCCGCGAACAAATGGACGAATTCTCGCTTGAGTCGCTGCGCCGCGCGCAGGAGGCGATTTCGTCGGGCGGTTTCGCGGGCGAGATCGCACCGGTCACCATTGCCGGACGCAAAGGCGAGGTCACGGTCGATACCGACGAAGCGCCGGGCCGCGCCATGCCCGACAAGATTCCCGGCCTGCGCCCTGCCTTCGCCAAGGACGGGACGATCACGGCTGCCAGCTCGAGCAAGATTTCCGATGGCGCGGCAGCTCTGGTGCTGACGCGCGAAAGTGTAGCCAAAGCCAATGGTCTTTCGCCGGTCGCGCGGATCCTGGGCCTCGGCGCACATGCCCAGAAGCCTGCCCTGTTCACGACCGCCCCCGTCCCCGCGATCCAGAAGGCGCTCGATCAGGCCGGATGGTCGACGGGCGATGTCGACCTGTTCGAGATCAA
>JAGREJ010000028.1 GCA_020446595.1 Novosphingobium sp.
ATCTTCTGGCCGTTGACGACGTATTCGTCGCCATCTCGCACTGCGCGGCATTGCAGGGAAGCAAGGTCGGACCCGGCGTTAGGCTCCGAAAAGCCCTGCGCCCACAGCACCTCGCCCGAGCGGATTTTCGGCAGGTGAAAGTCTTTCTGCTCCTGCGTGCCGTAGTGGCAGATCACCGGCCCGACCAGCGTCAGTCCCTGCGGGCTGATCGCCGGACACCCGGCGAGGAACACTTCTTCCTCGAAGATGTGGCGCTGCGAGATGGTCCAGTCCGGGCCACCATATTCGACCGGCCAGCCAGGCACCGACCAGCCCCGTTCGTTCAGCTTGCCTGTCCACCAGACCACATCCGGCTTGTAGGGGTGGTACATCTTCTTCCACCGCGCTGCCATTTCGGGCGGCAGCGTTTCCTTGATGAAGCTGCGCACCATCTGGCGGAAATCTTCGTCGGACATTTGCGAATAGTCGGTCACGGTTGTTTCCTGATCAGGCCGGCAGCTTGAATTTCTGGACCTTGCCGGTCGGCGTGGTGGGCAGTTCATCGGCCACCACCACCTTGCGCGGCACCTTGTAATTGGCCATGCGCTCGCGGCTCCAGGCGATCAACTCGTCTTCTTCGATGGTCATGCCCTGCTTGGGTACGACATAGGCACAGCACACCTCGCCCATGCGCTCGTCGGGAATGCCGACAACGGCCACCTGGAAAATCGCGGGATGCGCGATCAGCATGCGCTCGACCTCGGCCGGATAGACGTTGAAGCCGCCCGTGATGAACATTTCCTTCTTGCGGTCGGTGATCGCGACATAGCCCTGTTCGTCCATAAAGCCGATGTCGCCCGAATGGAGCCAGCCGTCGGGCGTGATCGTCGCCGCGGTCGCTTCGGGATCGTCGAGATAGCCGATCATGACGCTGATGCCGCGGATCATCACCTCGCCCGACTCGCCACGCGGCAGCACATTGAGATCGTCGTCCATGATCTCAACCTCAACGCCCTCGATCGCCTTGCCCGCGGTGTTGACGATCGTCTCGGGCGGATCGCCGACACTCGACATGGTCGCGGTGCCGCTGCATTCGGTGAGGCCGTAGCCGGTCAGCACGATGGGAACCCCCAGGTCGTTCTGGATCGCCTCGATCAGCCACGAGCCGACCGAGGCAGCCCCGGTCACCGAAACACGCACAGAATCGAGCGCGCCGGGCTTGCGCTCGGGCATGGCGAGCAGGGTCTGGAACAGGGTCGGCGGCCCCGGCATGAAGGTCGCCTTTTCGCGCTCCACCCGCGCCAGCAAGTCCGGCCCGTCGAGCACGGCCTGGGGCAGCGACGTGCCGCCCAGGGCAATGCATACCACCCAGCCGGCCTTGTATCCGGCGGAGTGGAAATAGGGCCAAAGCAGCAGGAAGCGGTCGCGATAGCCGAACGAGGTCGCCTTGGCCCACAGCCGCGCGGTTTTTACCGTCTGGCCGTGAGCGGAAAGCACCCCCTTGGGCTCGCCGGTGGTGCCACTGGTGAACATGATGTCGCAGACATCTTCGGGCTTGAGCGCGGCGAGGCGCGCCTGTGCCTCGTCGCGGTGCTCCGGCCTGGCAGCAGCCAGAAACGCCTGCCAATCCGGGCCGGTGAGATCGATTGTCCGGCGCAGGTCCGGCAGGTCGAGCCCGCGCACAATGTCGGCATGGCGCACGTCGAGGAACTCGGGCGCTGCGACCGCCATCGCCGCTTTCGCCTTGCCAAGCGCATATTGCACTTCCGCGCCCTTGAAGCGGGTGTTCAGCGGAACCATCACGCCCTGCGCTGCCTGAATGCCAAGGCAGGCGATCATCCAGGCCGCCGAATTCGGTCCCCACAGCCCAACCCGCTCGCCCGGCCGGAGTCCCGCCGCGATGAAGGCCGCGGCGGTTGCCAGCATCGCCTCCTCAAGCTCGGCGAAAGTCATGCGCAGGTCGCCATCGACGGTCGCGACATCGTCCGGCCACAGTCGCGCGGCGTCGGTGACGAGGCCCGGAATCGTCAGCGCAGTTGTCGTTTCGGCGGTCATTTCGCTTCCTGGCGCTTGCGCATCTCGGTGATCGCGGCGCGGCACAGCATCAGGTTGCGCGATTCGAACTCGATAGCCTGATCGAGCGTCTGGTGCAGCACGGCGTTGAGATTGGTCTTGGCGTAGAACATGCCCTTGGCCGGCGTGTTGGCGAGTTGTTCGGCGAGCGCCATGGTTTCGGCTTCCAGTTCGTCGTCGGCGCACAGCTTGTCGATCAGCCCGAACTCCAGCGCCTCTTGCGCATCGCGCTTCTTGTCGATGAAGAACAGCTGGCGCGCCTTGCCGGTGCCGAGAATCTGCGTCCACAGCCAGTTGCCGCCGTAGTCGCTCGACAGGCCCATGGCGATGAAGGCGGAGCGGAACTTCGCCGAGGCACCGGCATAGCGAATGTCGCAAGCACCCGCGAGGTTGAGGCCCGCCCCCGCACAGGCGCCGTTTATCATCGCGATCACTGGTTTGGGCGCTTCGTGCAGCACACGGCTGGCCTGCGAACACTTGGCAAGCCAGGCGGCACGCTTCTCGAAGCTCGATTTGGGCGGAGCTTTGCTCTTCACCTGATCGTCAGCCATCTTGCCGATGGCGCGGGTATCGCCGCCCGCACAGAACACCTTGCCGGCCCCGGTCAGCACGATGCAGCGCACGTCCTCGTCATCGGCGAGCTCGCGCGCGGCAAGCGGCAGCTCGCGCATCAGCCCGGCGTCGAGCGAATTCATCGCGTCGGGTCGGTTGAGCGTCAGAACGGCAACGCCGTTCTCGCGGCGATCGATCAGGACATTTTCATAAGACATTGGGCTTTTCAGGACTCCGCTCGGTGTCGGGCAGCTTTAATTAGAGTGTCCTGAATTGCAAGGCGCGTAGGCCGCGCAAACCGTCAGTGCGACGAAGCGCCGGACGCGCCGATCCCCGTCTCCGCCCGGAAGCGCTGCGCCTCGTATCCCTCGCGGTCCACGACAGCGCGCCCCGAGCGGTCCATCAGCGAGACCAGCCAGATACCGAGGAAAGCCAGCGGCATCGATATGATCGTCGGCGAGCTGTAGGGGAACGGCGCGGCCTCGTTGCCGATCACATCCTGCCAGATCGCGGGCGAAAGCACCGTGAGCACCAGCGCAGTGCCGATCCCCAACGTTCCGCCAACCACAATGCCGCGCGTCGTGCAGCCCTTCCACAAAACCGACATCAGCAGCACCGGGAAATTGCCCGACGCAGCGATGGCGAAGGCTAGGCTCACCATATAGGCGACGTTCTGCGTTTCGAACGCGATACCCAGCACGATCGCCAGCGCGGCCAGCACCGGCACGGTGCGGCGCGAAACCTTGAGTTCGCTATCCGAATCCCCCTCGCCCTTGCGGATCACGCTGGCATAGATGTCGTGCGCAACCGCCGAAGCGCCCGACAGGGTCAGGCCCGCCACCACCGCAAGGATCGTGGCGAAGGCGACCGCGCTGACGAAGCCGAGGAACAGGTCGCCGCCCAACGCCGTCGCAAGGTGGATCGCGGCCATGTTGCCGCCGCCCCGCAGGCTGCCGTCGGCTTCCAAAAAGGCCGGATCGCTCGCCACCATGGTGATCGCGCCGAAACCGATAACGAAGGTCAGCACGTAGAAATAGCCGATCCAGCCGGTCGCCCAGAGCACCGAATTGCGCGCCGCTTTTGCATCGGGAACGGTGAAGAAGCGCATCAGGATATGCGGCAGACCCGCCGTGCCGAGCATCAGCGCGAGGCCGAACGAGATTGCCGATATGGGATCCTTGATGAAGCCGCCCGGCCCCATGATCGCCGAACCCGCCTTGCTCGCGTCCGCCGCCGACGCGCCGCCTGCCGCGGCGACGCTCGCCTTGACCTCGACCGCGCGGGCGAACATCGCTTCCGGCGAGAAGCCGAAACTCGCCAGCACCGCAATCGCCATGAAAGTGGCGCAACCGAGCAGCAACACCGCCTTGACGATCTGCACCCAGGTCGTCGCGATCATTCCGCCGAACAGCACGTAGCAGGTCATCAGCACGCCGACGATCACCACCGCCCAGGCGTAGTCCAGCCCGAACAGCAGCTTGATGAGCTGGCCCGCGCCGACCATCTGCGCGATCAGGTAGAACACCACGACCGCCAGCGTGGAGAAGGCTGCGAACAGCCGCACCGGCGTCTGCGCGAAGCGAAAGCTGGCAACATCGGCGAAGGTGTAGCGGCCGAGATTGCGCAGCCGCTCGGCGAGCAGGAACAGGATGATCGGCCAGCCGACAAGGAAGCCGGTCGAATAGATCAGGCCATCATAACCGGACGCGAAGATCTGCGCGGAAATGCCAAGGAAGCTTGCCGCCGACATATAGTCCCCGGCGATGGCAAGGCCGTTCTGGAACCCGCTGATCCCGCCGCCGGCGGTGTAGAAGTCGGATGCAGAGCGCACGCGCTTCGCCGCCCAACGGGTTATCAGCAGGGTCGCGCCGACGAACAGCGCGAACATCGCAATGGCGGGCCAGTTGGTCGCCTGCTGCTGCGTCTCGCCGGTGAGGGCGTCGGCCAGCGCCATGGCCGGGACCGCGACGAGCGCCAGCACCATGGCGCAACGGGTTGCGACGTAGGGGCCTTTCAAGCGCCGTGCTCCTCGCGCAGCGCCTGCATCGCAGGATCATAGTGCCGGTTGGCGCGCCAGACGCAGATCGCGGTCAGCGCCACGCCTGCCAGGATGACGCCAAGGCCGACGGGTATGCCAAGCGTGGTGACGCCCTGACCGATCGGGCGGGCGAGAATGTCGGGCCGGAACGCGATCAGCAGGACATAGCCGAAGTAGATCGCGCAGATCGCAAAGGTCAGCAGCCAGCCGAACCGTGCCCGGTCCTGAACCAGCGCCCGATAGCGCGGATCGCTCGCCATGGCGGCATGCGCCGCTTGCGATTCAGTCATGGTCTCTCCCCTCGCGCGCCCTTTCGGCGAAGGGCAGTCTGGGAAAGAGAGCTAGTTAAGCGCCTTGGCCTTGTCGAGCACGAAGCCTTCGTAACCCTTGGCGGCAACTTCCTCGGTCTCCGCCTTGTAGCCGGGATAGCCGGCCACATAGAGCAGAAAACGGCGCGGCTTGCCGGGAATGTTGGAGCCGAGATACCAGGAGTCGCCCTTGGTGTAGATCGTCGCGTCGGCCAGTTCGTTGCAGCGGTTGACCCAGGCCTCCTGCGCTTCCGGCGTCGGCTCGATCGAGGTGTAGCCCTTCTCGTCGAGCCAGGTGATCGCCTTGGCGATCCAGTCAACCTGCTGTTCGTTGGCAGTAATGACATTGGCCAGCGCCGAACAGCTCTGCGGGCCGCCGATGATGAACAGGCCGGGGAAGCCGGTGACCATCAGGCCCAGATAGGAGGCCGGGCCGTCCTTCCACGCATCGCGAAGCACCTGCCCGCCGCGCCCCTTGATCTCCATGCGAGTAAGCGAGCCTGTCATGGCATCGAACCCCGTCGCGCAAACGAGCACATCGGCATCGATGTGGCGACCCGACTGCAGATTCACCCCGGTCTTGTCGATGGAAGCGATCGGGTCCGATTTCACATCGACCAACTCGACGTTGTCCTGATTGAAGATCTCGTAATAGTTGGTGTCGAGGATCACCCGCTTGGTGCCGAAATACTGGCTGGAAATCAGCTTTTCGGCGACCGCCTGATCCTTCACCGTTTCGCGAATCCGGTCGGCGATATAGTCGCCTGCGATGGCGCTCGCTTCCTTGGTCTTGAGCGTATCGGTAAAGGCGCGCTGGAAGCCGTAGCCGCCATAGGCCCAGGCATTGTCGAAGATCTTTTCGCGTTCCTCGTGGGTGACATCGAAGATCGACTTGTCGCCGGGGACAAGCGGCGGATCGCTCGGCAGACTCTGGTAGAAGGTCGCGCCGATCAGGGTCTGCCAGAACTGGCGCAGTTCGGGATAGCGTTGCTTGATCTCCTCCTGCTCGCCTTCGTGCAGCGGGCGGTTGCGCGCCGGGATAATGTGGTGGGCAGTGCGCTGTAAAACGTAATGCCTGGCCGCGTCCTTGGAGATTTCCTGCGCGATCTGCACGCCCGACGAGCCGGTGCCGATCTGCACCACCTTCTTGCCCGCGAACGACACCTCGTGCTTGGGCCACATGCCGGTGTGGTAGAATTCGCCCTCGAAGCTGTCGAGGCCGGGGAAATCGGGAATGTTGGGGGTCGAGAGCGGCCCTGCCGCCATGATCAGCCAGCGACAGCGATAGGCATCGCCGGTTTCGGTCGTGACCGTCCAGCTATCGTCGCTGTCGTCATAGACGGCGGAGGCAACGCGCGTGTTGAAGTCGATGTCCTTTGCCAGATCAAGGCGATCGACGACGAATTGCGTGTAGGCGAGGATCTCGGACTGGGTGGCGAAGCGTTCGGTCCAGCTCCATTCCTGCTGGATCGCGTCGTCGATGGCGAGCGAATACTGCAGGCTCTCGACGTCGCAGCGCGCGCCAGGATAGCGGTTCC
>JAGREJ010000259.1:0-2067 GCA_020446595.1 Novosphingobium sp.
CGCATCGCGCGGGCAAAGCCCTTGTAGATGCCTTCGCAGATATGGTGGTTGTTCTCACCGTAGAGCTGCTCGACATGCAGAGTGATGCCCGCGGCCTGCGAAATCGAATGGAACCAGTGCTCGAACAGCTCGGTATCCATCTCGCCCAGCCGCTCCTGCGTAAACTTCGCATGCCAGACGAGGAATGGACGGCCCGAAATATCGAGAACGACGCGGCTCAACGCCTCGTCCATGGCCGAGTGAGCCTCGCCGTATCGACCAATGCCGCCCTTGTCGCCAAGGGCTTCGAGAATGGCCTGACCGATGGCGATGGCACTGTCTTCCGTGGTGTGATGCTGGTCTACATGCAGGTCGCCCGCGATCCGGCAGGTCACATCGATCAGCGAATGGCGCGAGAACTGCTCGATCATGTGATCGAGAAAGCCGATGCCGGTGGAGACGTCATAGGCGCCGGTGCCATCGAGGTTAACCTCTACGACAATGTCGGTCTCGTGCGTCTTGCGGGCGATACGGCCAATTCTGGACGAAGGTTCTGGGCGCATTTCCGCGCTATAGACCTTGCGGGGCCGGAATCAATCGGCTGCGACAGGCGCGAGCGCCCCGTTCCGCATGCCCGGAGCTGTCCAGGCTATGGAAAAGCGCCGGATGTCGCCAAATTGACACATGATGTGTCTTGACCGGGCGCGCGGCTATGCGCACCTAGGAGCGCAATGAGTGAAACACCGCCAGACAGCCTGATCCCCTACGACGAAATCGTGCAGGAAGCACTGCGCGCCGTGGTCGGTCGCGTGCTCGGCGAAGTAGAGGCTTCGGGCGGCCACCTGCCGGGCAATCACCACTTCTACATCACCTTCAAGACCCGCGCCGCCGGTGTCGACATTCCGGATCATCTGCGCGAGCGGTTCCAGGACGAGATGACCATCGTTCTGCAAAACAAGTTTTCCGACCTCATGGTTGGCGACGACCGGTTCAGCGTACGGCTGAGCTTCAACCAGATTCCCGCGACACTCGATATTCCCTTCTCCGCGATAACCGCCTTCGTCGATCCGGCGGTCGATTTCGGTCTGCAATTCCAGGCCAGCGACGAAATCGAAGCGCAGGAACCGCACGAAGGCGCGGAAAACGACGGCTCGGGACCGGACGACGATCCGCCCGGTGCGGGAACGGACGACGGATCGAATGTCGTCACGGTGGATTTCGGCAAGAAGAAATGACCGAACGCGGCAAGTCCCTTCGGAAGCCATCCGACGCCGAGCCTGCCGACGACGAGACATTTGCCGGCCCCAGCCCCAACCCGAAAACCAACCTGATTGTTGCCGATGTCGCCCTGCGGGGCGGAGCGGCGCTGGTGCGTCACGGTATCGAACGCGGTCTGCTCGGCAGGGCCTATGGCCCGGACAAGGCACGCAAGATCATGAAGCGCCGCACGCTTGGCGAATCGCTGGCCAGTGCGGCCGTTTCGCGGCTGGCGCTGGGCTCGGTGCCCGGCGCGATCCTCGTTGGCGGCGGCCTGCTGGCGAAAACGTTGTTCGACCGGCGGAATGAGAAAAAGCACAGGCGGATCGAGCGCGAAACGCCTGACGATGCTGTGGAAGACGATCTGTCCGACGATACCTATACCGGCGGCTATTGATTTGGTCGCAGGTCGCGGCCATCAGCAGGCATGGCCCTGGAGACCACTTCCGACAACAATGCCCTGGCGCTTGACAGGCGCGGGCTCATGTTCGTGCTGTCCTCGCCGTCGGGTGCGGGCAAGACCACGATTTCGCGCATGCTGCTGGAACGCGACGCGCACATCCGTATGTCGGTTTCGGTCACGACCCGCCCCATGCGCCCCGGCGAGGTAGAGGGGCGCGATTACTTCTTCAGCGATGCCGAACGCTTCGACGCGATGGTCGCGAACGGTGAATTTCTCGAATACGCCACAGTGTTCGGCAATCGCTACGGCACACCCGAAGCGCAGATTCGCGACGGCCTCGCCAAAGGGCAGGATTTCCTGTTCGACATCGACTGGCAGGGTACCCAGCAACTCTATCAGAAGATGGACAGCGACGTCGTGCGCGTGTT
>JAGREJ010000259.1:2122-6014 GCA_020446595.1 Novosphingobium sp.
GTGATCGACGCCCGCATGGCGCGCGCGCAATCGGAAATCAGCCACTGGGACGGCTATGACTACGTGCTGGTCAACGACGATGTCGAGGCGTGCTATGCCAAGGTCGTGCAAATCCTCGCCGCCGAGCGCCTTCGCCGGGCACGCCAGACCGGCCTGATCGAGTTCGCGCGCGACCTGATGCGGCCCGAAAATCCTTAAACGGGACCGGTATTCGCGAAGCCCCGGATTTGCGGGGTTCGCTCCCGAAATCGACTTCCCGACTTAACCAATTGGTAAGGATGTTTGTCTACCCCTTGGGCACGGAAAGTTGGTGTCATGTCACCAATTGTGTCTGCTCGATCAGGGGATCATTCATGGCGTTTCTCAACCGCTTCCTGGTGCTGATGGCCGTCTCGGCCGCACTGCCGCTTTCGGCCGCGCATGCCTATCTCGATGCCGCAAGCGTCAGCATCGCCTTTCAGGCACTCGTGGGGCTTTGTGCCGCCTATATCGTGACCGGCAGGGCCTACCTCCAGAAGATCAAGAACCTCTTCTCTCGCAACAAGGTCGAGAGCGGATCGAGCGAAACGGCCGACTGATGCTTTACGATCCCGGTTCCTATCGCGACCCGTCGGGGCGGGTCGTGATCAAAGACGCGCGCGTATTCCGCGCGATCTTCGAGGCGGGCCGCGAGCCTTTCGAGGCCGCCCTTTCCTCCGGCGTGTTCGAGCGTTCGATCGAAAGGTCGCATCTGCTGGGCATGGAAAAGACCGAAGCGGCGATGCTTGCCGGGATCGATCCGCAGCCCTGCCACGTGGTCGAGCATCCGCGGCTGGACTTCGTATCCTACCCCTATGAGTGGTGCTTCTCGGCCCTGAAAGCCGCGGCAATCTTCCATCTCGATTTCCAGCTCGCGCTGCTGGGCGACGGCTTCACCCTTTCCGATGCGACCGCCTACAACGTGCAGTTCCGCAACACGAAGCCGGTGTTCATCGATCACCTTTCGATTGTGCCCTACGCCGAAGGCCAACCGTGGATCGGCCAGCGTCAGTTCGCCATGCAGTTCCTCAATCCCCTTCTCCTGTGGAGCAAGAAGGGGATCGCGCCCAACGCCTGGTATCGCGGCAGCCTCGAAGGCATCGCGCCCGAAGACCTGCTTCCGCTCTTGTCGTGGCGCGACAAGCTCTCCTTCACCGTGCTCGCCCACGTCGTAGCTCAGGCCAAGTTGCAGCAGCGCGCCATCAAGGGCGGCTCGGGCGACAAGGCGACGGAACGCCAGCTGAACCGCAAAGGCTTTGAGGCCATCCTGATCGGCCTGCGCGATTACATCGCCGGTCTGTCGCTGCCCAAGTCCGATACGGTCTGGGGCGACTACGATCACAACAACAGCTACGACGAGGACAAGCGCGCCATCAAGCACGCCTTCGTCGGCCGTCTCGCCAGCGAGGTCCAGCCGCACCAGCTGTTCGACATCGGCTGCAACAGCGGCGACTATTCGCAGACCGCGCTCGACCACGGTGCAAAAAGCGTCGTCGGCTTCGATTTCGATTTCGGCGCTCTCGAAGCGGCGTTTGCCCGCTTCGACAAGGCCGGTGCGCCGGTCCTGCCACTCTGGCTCGATGCCACCAATCCCAGCCCCGCGCAGGGATGGGCGAGCGCCGAACGCAAGAGCTTCAACCAGCGCGCCGAGGCCGATTCGATGGTCGCCCTCGCGTTCATTCACCACCTCGCCATCGCGCGGAACATTCCGCTCGACATGGCCGTGGACTGGCTGGTTTCGCTCGCTCCGACCGGGATCATCGAATTCCCCGACAAGGGCGACGCCATGGTCCGCAAGCTGCTCTCCACCCGCGAGGACATCTTCCCCGACTACACCGAGGAAGCCTTCGTGGCCCATGTCGGCGCGCGTGCGCGGATCGTGGAAAAGGTGCGGATCGAGGGTAGCAACCGACTGCTGCTGCGTTACGACCGGGGCTGAGCGATGCTCAAAATGCTGAGCCGGTTCGGGCAATTCCCTATTGCGCCGCTGGCCATCCCGATCCTGGTGGGACTGCCGGTCTGGCTGGGCGGAGCCAACACCCTGCGGCTGAGCTATCAGGACGTGCTCCCGACAATTTTCGTTCTGTTCGTTCTCGTGGCGGCGCTGATGGCTGTCATTCGCCTGTTCGTCGGTTCGTGGAAGCGCGCCGCTCTGATCGCGCTCGTCTGGACGGGCTACTCGCTCTATTTCCCGACCTTCGTGCGCGCCTTCAGCACCAGCACCTGGGTGGTTGTTCCGGCGCTCGCGCTCGGCGCGCTGCTCGCGTGGGACATTTCGCGCCGCATACCCAAGGACGAGGCCGCGCTGGCCAAGGCAGGCGGGATATTCAATCTTCTGGTGTGGCTGCCCGCCTGTTTCTACATCGGTCTTGTTACGACGATGGAGGTGAAGCTCGAGCGCGGGCGACCGGACCCGAGGGAAACCTTCGCGGCTTTCCCAGGCAAAGCTGACAAGGACAGCCCCGATGTCTGGCACTTCGTCATGGACCGCTATGCCGGGGCGACGACGCTGGAGCGCGTTTACAACTACGACAATTCGAAATTCATCGAAGCCCTTCGCGCCCGCGGCTTCGATGTCGCCGACGATGCCTATTCCAACTACGCGATGACGCCGATCTCGCTCGCATCGACCCTCAATGCGTCATACCTCGACAAATACACGCCGAAACTGGGCAATCAGGCAGACGTTGTGCCGATGTTCGACGCAATCGAACACAGTCGCGCTTTCGAATTCTTCAGGAAGCAGGGCTACGAGTTCATCTTCTCCGGCAGTTGGGCCGACGTGACCTTCAACAACGCGCACGCCGATCGCGACATCAATTTCCGGGCACTCCCGGAATTTCCGCGCATCATCATCGACCAGTCGGCTCCCGGAGCAATCGGCGAGATCTTCCATGTGCCGTTCACTGACGGGCGGCTCGACCAGTGTGAGAGGGTTAAGTACAAATTCCGCGAACTGCACAAGGTTGCAGGCGAGAAGGGCCGCAAAATGGTCTTCGCACACTTCCTGGTTCCGCATCCGCCCTATGTGCTGAAGGCCGACGGCTCTTGCCAGAGCCTTGCGGAAGCCAGCCGCAATACACGGCGCGACGACTATGTCGGGCAGATCGAATATGCCAATCGCGAACTGCTAGGCATGATCGATGCGATCCTTGCCGGTCCGCGTCCTGCCACAATTGTCATCCACTCGGACGAAGGCCCCTATCCGGCACCCTTTGTGGTCGATGAGCCGGAACATCCTGTCGTGCACAAGAAAGGTGAAAAGCAGCCGTCCGTAACGCTGGCCCATCAACGGGAAAAAACCAGCATTCTCATGGCAATCCGCCATGCCGATGGCAAATCGACCGGCGCACTCAATTCGGCGATCAACACCTATCCGGTGATCCTCAACCACTCTTTCGGCGCCAACATTCCGCTGAAACCGGACCGCACGTTCTTCTTTGCCAAGCTGAACATCTATCCCAATTTCAAGGACATTACCGACGACCTGCGCCGGGGCGAAGACCTGCGTCAGCCGAGGGATAACAAGTAGGGCACTTGCCGTGCCGCGCCTCACCGGTTAGGCGCAGCCGCTCAATTCCAGAGCGGAGACGCACCCCATGTCAGACCTTGAAACCGCCATCGAAGCAGCCTTCGAGGCCCGCGACAGCGTCACGCCCGCCAGCGCGGATGTCCGCAAGATCGTGGACGAGGCTCTCGAACTGCTCGATTCGGGCAAGGGCCGCGTTGCCGAACCCGACGGCAACGGCGGCTGGAAGGTCAACCAGTGGCTCAAGAAGGCGGTGCTCCTCAGCTTCCGGCTGAACGACAATGAGGTGATGGAATTCGGCTCGGCCGGCGCACCCGCCTTCGACAAGGTGCCGCTGAAGTTCAC
>JAGREJ010000259.1:6077-6424 GCA_020446595.1 Novosphingobium sp.
CACAGCGCCCATATCTCGAAGGGCGTGGTGCTGATGCCCAGCTTCGTCAATCTCGGCGCCCATGTCGGCGAAGGCACCATGGTCGATACATGGGCGACGGTCGGTTCCTGCGCGCAGATCGGCGCAAACTGCCACATCTCGGGCGGTGCGGGAATCGGCGGCGTGCTCGAACCGCTCCAGGCCAATCCGGTGGTGATCGAGGATAACTGCTTCGTCGGCGCGCGCGCGGAAGTCGCCGAAGGCGTGATTGTCGGCGAGGGTTCGGTGCTGTCGATGGGCGTGTTCCTTGGCGCTTCGACCAAGATCGTCGACCGATCGACCGGCGAAGTGCACATCGGACGCGTGCC
>JAGREJ010000029.1:0-4795 GCA_020446595.1 Novosphingobium sp.
AAGGAACTGGGCATGGACCGCGCGGTGAAGATCGCCGGATCGGGCCTCGCCTCGGACCCGTGGGAAGCCAACAACCCCGAGCTGTTCGATCCCAATTCGGTAACGCGCTATGCGGCCAAGCAGGCCTTCGACATGGCGGGACTTGGCCCCGAAGACCTCGACATTGTCGAATTGCATGACTGCTTCGCCACGGCCGAAATGCTCCACTACGAGAATCTCGGCCTGTGCAAGGAAGGCGAAGCGGCGCGCATGATCGAGGACGGCGAGGTCGTGCTGGGCGGACGGATTCCGGTCAATGTATCGGGCGGCCTGATCGCCAAGGGCCACCCGATCGGCGCGACCGGCGTCGCCAACATCGTCGAGATCGTCGAGCACCTGCGCGGCGAGGCGGGCAAGCGGCAAGTCGATGGCGCGCGTGTGGGGCTTGCCCATGTGCTCGGCTTCGGCACCTCGTCTGCGGTTCACATCCTGCAGAAGGCGTGAGCCGAAATACCGATGCGATAGCTGCCGCGCTCCGGGACCACCTCCCCGGCGGCGCGGCGATTCGCGCGGTCGTGCCGCTGACCACCGGCTTTTCGAACGAGACCTACAGGATCGAGGGGCCGGACTGGATCCTGCGCCTGCCTCCCTCTGCGGGCGCGATGGTCGAGGGCCACGATGTGATTGCGCAGGCTAGGGTCTATGCGGCGCTCGGTGAGGTCGAACATGGTCCGCCGGTTCCCGGCATTGTCGCGATCTGCGAGGATGAAAGCGTGATCGGCGCGCCGTTCTTCGTAATGGAGTGCATGGCGGGAGAGCCGGTGGCGGAGATCCAGCTTCAGGACTGGTTTACAGGCCCCGACGATGCCTTTCGCACGCAGCTTGGACGCAAATGGATTGCTGCCTTCGCATCACTGGCCAAGCTCGCGCCGCTGGTGACGCTTGGCGATCCTGTCTCGCCCGAAGACGATGCGCGGATGTGGCAAGGCTTCGCGCGCAAGTCGGGATGCGCAGACGTTGTCGCCGCCTTCGACCGCCTGCTTGCGCACCCGGCGCCGCTGAGCGGCCCACCCGCGATCATCCATGGCGACGTCAAGCTGTCCAACTTCATGTGGGACGATGGGAGCCTGAGCGCCGTGCTCGACTGGGAAATGGCGCTGAATGGCGATCCGCTTGCCGATCTCGCCTATGCGCTGCTGTGGGTCGAAAGCCCCCACCACGTCGCGGCCACGCCCCACCGGCAGCCGGGCATGCTCGACCGCGCGGCCATTATAGAAGTCTGGGAGGCAACATCGGGCCGATCCTCGGCAGGCGTCGGCTGGCACGAAGTCGCGCAGATGGGCAAGACCAATGCCATCATCGCCGAAGGGGTGGCCATGTTCACATCCGGGCGAAGCGACGATCCCAAGCTCGCGGTGTTCCAGAAGAATCTCGACTACTACCTCGGCGCAATGCACGCGATGCTCGATGCCGAAGGACTTTAGGAAGGCCGTTCATGATCCCGACCATCGCCCCGCTCACAGGTGCGGATGAGTTTTTCACCCACCAGATCGTCAACACCCACGCCGCCGTCGGCACCGCGGACCGCGGCTGGACCGAGAAGGTGTGGTTCACGCTGATGAGCAAGAAGGGCGGGATTCAGGCGAGCTTCGGGCTCGGAAAATATCCCAACCGCAATGTCATCGATGGCTTTGCGGGCGTGCAGATCGGCACGTCGCAGCGCACGGTGCGCGCCAGCCGCGTGCTCGACCTCGCGCCGGAGGATATGGCGGTTGGTCCGCTGCGCTACGAAGTCATCAAACCCTTCGAGGAACTGCGCGTGTCGCTCGCGCGCAACGAGGCGCAGCCGCTGAGCTTCGAACTGACCTTCCATGCCACCATGCCCGCCTTCTTCGAAAAGCGCGACGTGGTGATCGCCAGCGGGCGCATGGCCTCCGATGTGATCCGCTACCACCAGCCCGGCGATGTCTCCGGCTGGATCGAGGTCGATGGCGAGCGGATCGAGGTCAGCCGTGACGACTGGTACGGCTTTCGCGATCACTCATGGGGCATTCGCGAGCATGTCGGCAAGGATCCCGACGATCTGGTGCCGGGTCACGCCGGGGCATCAGGCGGCGTCAAGGACAGCGCCTACCACTTCAACTGGCTGGTCTCGCGGATCGAGCGCCCCGACGGCTCGAGCTACGACCTCGCCTACTATTTCCGCGATTTCGGCGGAGACGGCCCTCCCGAATTCTTCTCGGGCTATATCAACGAGAGCGACGGCACCCAGACGCCGATCCTGCACCTCTATCCCGAAATCGCCTACCGCAAGGGCGACAAGGCGGCGATGCACGGGCGCGTTACGGCAATTCTTGCCGGACCGGGAAAGTCCACGGTCGAGCGGGTGTTCGAGATCGAGGCCGTCGATCCCGAACTCGGCTTCCGGCTCAATCCGGCGATGTATGGCGCGTGGAAGGGCCAGCTTCATGGCAGCTACAAGGGCCAGAGCTACGTCGATGGTGAGTGCGTCGACGATGTCAACGAGCCGAAGAAGACCGAAGAAAACTACCGCTGGCAGATCCGCGACCGCCCGATCCGCGTCCGCGAAGGCGAGAACTCCGGCTGGGGCGACATGGAAAGCATCATCATTGGCGAGTATCCGGGCGTGACGCTGGTCGACTGACTTCGGCCTACTCCGCCGCGATCGCCAGCCGCTCGATGGCGTCGAGATCGTCCTTGTAGGCCACGCCATCCCTGAAAATGGCAAGCAGGTTGTCGCGGTCGCACAAAACCCGGATGTCTGCGCTCGGGTCGCCATCGACCACCAGAAGGTCGGCCAGCATGCCGGGCGCAATTTCACCCGCCTGACCGGCAAGACCCATGGCATCGGCTCCGTTCACCGTCGCCCAGCGGATCACCGTCAGCGGCGAAACCCCGGCGTGCTCGACATAGAGCGGCAGTTCCTCGGCATAGAGGCCGTGGTCAAAACCGTAAGCGCCGTAATCGTCGCCGAGCAGGATCTTCACCCCGGCGGCATCGGCATCGGCAAGGATCGCCGCCATCTGGTCGAAATCGTCGCGCATCGCATCTGCGTAAGCGGTGCCTGCCGCCATCTGCATCATCACCTTGGGAAAATGCAGGCTGGGCGCAAGGAACGCACCGGACTTGCTCGCCGCATCGATGCAGGCTTGGTCGAAGCCATCACCATGATCGACAATGTGAATGCCGAGTTCGATGGCGGTCAGGATCGCCGCGCTGTTGGACAAGTGCGCCCGCACCTTGGCCCCGCGCTCGTCGGCGGCCTGGATCGCTGCCGCAAGTTCCGCCGGACTGAGCTGCCACTGATCGGCGGGAGCGGGCACGCCGTGACCGCCCGTGGCGAAGATCTTGATGATCTCGACGCCATCCTTGATTTCCTGCCGCACGGCGCGGCGGAACTCGTCCTCGCCGTCGCAGATCGCCAGTCCGCCGCTGGCCCCGATCTGCCAGTGGCTCGGAAAACTCTTGTCGTTGGTGTGGCCGGTCGTGCCGACATCGCGCCCGCAGGTCATGATGCGCGGCCCTTGCGCGGCCCCTTCGGCAATCGCCTGCTTGACCGCGACATCGACCCCGTTGGGCGAACCGGCGCTGATCACCCCGGTGAAGCCGCAGTCGAGCGCAAGGCGATAATTGCTTGCCGCGCGGATCGATTGCAGCGCGGGCTTTGCCTCCAGTCCGAACGGACTCGGAGTCAGGCCGAGGTCCTTGTAGGTGGCGTGGTAGTGGGCGAGCACCATGCCGGGCATGACCGTGCGTCCCGCAAGATCGATGAGCCTGTCTGCATCATCCCAGCTCGCCTGACCACCCGAGGCATCGGTCACCGCGGCAATGCGGTTGCCTTCGACGACAACCGTGGCCATTCGGCCCGGATTCCTGCCATCCAGGACATTGGCGTTGAGAAGAACCGTTCTCGGCATAGGTTGATCCTCTCCCCCGGCAGCGAGTGCGCCGCACCACGTGCGGCGCCTGCGCTTTATTCCGCCGCGATCGCCATCTGCGCGCCGCCCTCGACCTCGGGGCCGATAAACTCGCCCGGATAGCGCCCGGTGAACTCGCCGCGGTCAAAGGTCGGCTCGCCGTTCACGAGCGTCAGGCGCATCGGCGCTGCATCGCGGGTATAGCGATAGGTGCGGCTGCCCTTGCCGTCATAGACGTCCCAGATCTTCTTCTCGGGGCGCATCTCGATCTCTTCGAGGTTGAACACGGCGATGTCGGCAACCATGCCTTCCTTGATGAGGCCGCGATCGTGCAGGCCGAAGAACTCGGCGGTGCGCCAGGTCAGCATGTAGATTGCACGCTCGATGGTGAGGAACTTGCGTTCGCGCACATATTCGGTGAGCAGCGCGACGTTGTAGCCCGCGCCGCAGAACATCTTGCCGTGCGCGCCCGAGTCCGAGACGTTGCACAGCGTGTTGTCGTCCATCAGCAGCCGGTTGAGCATGTCATCATCGCGCGGATAGCTGCGCTTGAGGATGACCGATTCCTGACCGTTGTTGAGCACCCACTTGGCCAACGCGTCGGACGTGTGGTTGAAACCCGCCTCGCGCTGGTATTCGGCAAGCGTGCAGCCGACCGGGCCGAAGCCCGATTCGCTTTCGCGCAGCAGCATGCCTTCGGTGTCGTTGAGCGTCGAATGCGGGAACTGGTTGTCCCATGATTCGCGGGCGCGATCCAGCCATGCCTCGTCGGTGAGCATGGCCTTCTTCTTGTCCCAGCTCTTCTCGTTGATGAGCTCCTGCCAGACCGGATTGCCGTTCTGGCCGAAGATCAGCGTCGAGTAGAAATTGAGGATCGA
>JAGREJ010000029.1:4967-6899 GCA_020446595.1 Novosphingobium sp.
CCTGCAAGGAAGTAGTCGACGATGAACTGCACGGACGTACCGGGATACTTCGCGACGACGCGCATCAGCGCCTCGATCTCGGCGTCGTCGGCCATCTGCGGGGGCAGACGCCGCTCATACTTGTCGCGGTCCATCATGTTGGACGAAAGGCCCATCGCGCCGGCCGCAAGGGCATCGTCGAGATACATGCACATCTTGTCGATCTCGGCGGGGGTTGCCGCGCGCTCCCAGGCATCCATGCCCATCACCGCGAGGCGCAGCGGCACGTGGCCGCAGAACGAGCAGAAATTGAGCGGCAGCCGCACTTTCGACTGCATCGAAGCCTTGTATTCGCTCCACTTGTCCCAGTTCCAGGGAACGACCTCGTTCATCGGCTCCTCGGGGATGTCCTCGAAGTAGTTGAAGATGTCGACCACGGTCTGCTTGCCTTCCGCGCTCTTGGGCGCGGGCGCGATCGAGAAGCCGCAATTGCCGTTGATCGAGGTAGTCGCGCCATAGGCCGGCAGCGGCTCCATGTTGGGCGCCCACCAGACGCCGCCATCCCAGTGGTTGTGCGTCTCGATCATGCCGGGCGTGACGTAGCAACCACTGGCGTCGAACACGCGCTCGCCTTCGCTGGCCTTAAGATCCTTGCCGATCTCGGCGATGCGGCCGCCCGCGACGCGGACATCGGCCTGATAGGCGGCCTCTCCACTGCCATCGACGACCGTGCCGCCCTTGATAAGCATATCGATCTGCATGCACTCTCTCCTGAAACTCGCGTTTTCCGGCCAAACAGGCCTCTTGCATCTGCCTTGATGGCGTCAGGATGCAACAGACGCATATTGATGTCCAATTCATAATATGTTGAGGTTCCATACATGAAACGCATGGACGTCACCCTGCGCAAGCTGGAGCATGCGCTCGCTCTTCAAGCCTACGGCAGCTTCTCGCGAGCAGCCGAGGAACTGGGCCTTACGCAACCTTCGCTCAGCCGCAGCATCTCCTCTCTTGAAGATGCCTGGGGCGTCCCGATCTTCGAGCGGAGCCGATCCGGTGTGAGGCCCACGCGGATCGGTGCCGAAATGCTTCAGCAAGCCGAACAGCTCATCGGCCTCGCCCGCACGCTCGATCGAAACATGCAACTTCGCGCCGATGCCATGGCCGGACCAGTCGCCTTCGGCATGTCGGGCCTGATGAGCACCGTCTTCATGCCGGGAATCCTTACCTTCCTGTCGCAAAGATCGCCCGACCTGCAGATATCGACCCGGATTGAGCCGCAATCGACGCTGCTCGATCACCTGCGCAACGACGAGATCGAATTTGCGATCTATGTCGAAGCTGCCGCCACCGAGGATCCTGCCTTCGCATCCGAGGAGATCGGCGAGATGCCTATCGATCTGTTCGTGCGGTCAGGCCATGCGCTGGCCAAAGCGAGGAAGCTCGCATGGGGAGACCTCAGGCCCTATCCCATCGTCTGCAGCTCCTACCTGCAAATGGGCCAGGTGGACCTGACGCCGACCATTATCTGCGACAATTTCAGTGTCGCGAAAGATTTCATGCTGGAAAGCGATGCGATCTGGCTGTCCTCGCGGTTTGTTCTGCAAGGAGAACTTGAGAGCGGGATTGCCCGTCAGCTCACCCTCGAAGGATTTGCGCGACGGCCCAACGCGAATATCTGGCTGACCTCGCCCGTCAACCGCAGGCGTTCGCCCGCCGGCGAGCTGGTTATCGAGTATCTCCGCAAGGCCTATGCGGAAATGACCAGCCGCAGTTAAGCAACGGTCATGGACGTTGCCTTTTGATGCAAGTCATGCTTCGCAGTGTTGGCGGAGACAAAGCACGATCTGTCGGCCCCGGTCCGATTGGCTGGTTCACTGCGGGGAGAGATGGGTGAACCAGAGCAAGACCGTTACAGGTCCGTCGGAATGGAAACTGCACTGGCCGCTGCTG
>JAGREJ010000029.1:6917-8156 GCA_020446595.1 Novosphingobium sp.
CGGGATCTCGTTCGGCAGCATTCCCATGACCACGCTGGGGCTGTTCATGCAGCCGCTGCAGACCGAATTCGGGTGGAGTCGAACTACGATCTCGCTCGGCACTACGGTGTTAGCCTTGCTCGTCACTCCGCTCACGCCATTCGCTGGCGCACTGGTGGATCGGTTCGGCTCGCGCGCGGTCGCGATCCCCGGCCTCGCATTGTGCGGAGTCCTCTTTTCCGCCTTCAGCCTTCTGAATGGAGCGGTCGCTTTGTGGATCGGTCTATGGGTCGCCTATTCGCTGGCTTCGCTGCTGATCCGGACCATGGTGTGGAACCCGCCGGTTTCAACGGTCTTTGTCGCAAACCGGGGGCTGGCGATCGCGATCCTGCTAAGCGGCATGTCGATTGCCAGTTCGTTTTCACCAATGCTCGCCCATGCACTTATCGAAAACCTTGGATGGCGCGGGGCCTATATCGGCATCGGGCTGGGCTGGACGGGTGTGGCACTGCTGCTGGTTGTGCCGTTTTTCCGGATCAAACAGACGCCTGTCACATCGAACGTCGGGTCGGTTCCTGCGGACGCACCCGGAACTGTTCCCGGCGGACTGTCTGGAAAGCAGGCCCTGCGCAATGCCGCAATCCTGCGCATCGGAGCCGCGGGACTCGTGGCGACCATTCTGAGTTCCGCTTACAGCGTCCATTCCGTTCCGATTTTCGTGTCGTTGGGCCTTGAACGCGGTGAGGCAGCGGGAATTGCCGTCATCTACGGAATCGCCGGTATCGCCTCGAAGATCGTGGTGGGTTCGATCGCCGATCGCGTGAATTCCAGCTTCCTGCCCTTCAGTGCGCTCGCCCTTCCCGCCCTTGGCTACGCCGCGCTGCTGGCGAGCGGCGGATCGCTTGCGATGATATTTGCCGGGGCTGTCATCATCGGGATCGGCAGCGGGGCAACGCTGCACCTCATCATGTATCTGACGACGCAATACGGTGGCCTGCTCAATTTCGGAAAGATCTACGGTTCGGTTTCGGCGATGTTCGGTCTTGCGGCCGGCGTCGGTCCTATCACGGCGGGCTGGATCTTCGACACAACCGGCGACTACAAGCTGTATCTGATGATCGGCATCCCGATGTTCGTCATCGCAGGGCTCCTGGCTTTCAAGCTTGGTCCCTACCCCAAGTTCGAACCGGTTCCCGCCCGATGAACCAGAGCAAGACCGCTACCGGTCCATCGGAGTGGAAACTGCACTGGCCGCTGCTG
>JAGREJ010000029.1:8259-16738 GCA_020446595.1 Novosphingobium sp.
GGCGGGAACGACGGTCTTTGCGGTCGTGGTGATGATCGCCACACCGCTGGCAGGCATTCTCGTGGACAGACTGGGCGCGCGCGCCGTTGCCATCCCCGGCCTCGCCCTGTGCGGCCTGACTTTCGCCTGCTTCGGCCTGCTGAACGGGATGGTGGCCGTGTGGGTCGGCATCTGGGTAGTCTATTCGCTTGTCTCGGTGCTGATCCGTACGATGGTGTGGAACCCGCCGGTCGCCACGGCATTCGTCGCCAACCGGGGAGTCGCGCTGGCCATCATGCTGAGCGGCATGTCGGTCGCGAGCGCAGCCACGCCGCTGTTGACCCACTGGCTGATTTCGGAATTTGGCTGGCGACTGGCCTATGCGGCGCTCGGGCTGGGCTGGATCGGCATCGCCCTGTTGCTGGTCGTCCCATTCTTCAGGATGCCGGGAACCACGCCCGTCGCGCCTGTCGGCGGCGCAACAAAACAGGCCGACAGCGCACCGCCCGAGCCCGCCAAGGTTCCCGGCGGTCTCACTTTCGGCGAGGCCTTGCGCAGCCCGACCATGATCCGCATCGCACTGGCATGTCTGCTCTCCACCATGGTTGGTTCGGCCTGGGGCGTGCACATGGTCCCGATCTATGTCTCGCTCGGTGTCGAGCGCGTGACCGCGGCAAGCCTCGCCGTGGTTGCCGGAGGTTCCGCGATAGCTGCAAGGCTGGTCTTCGGATCGATCCTCGACCGCTTCAATTTCGCGCTGCTCCCGTTCATCCTGCTGGCCTTGCCCGCCCTGCCCTATGGCCTGCTGCTGATGAGCGGAGGGACGCTGCCGATCATTTTCACCGTCGCCTTTCTGGTCGGCGTCGGAAGCGGCGCGAGCCTTTATCTGATTATCTACCTGACGACCCAGTATGGCGGCCTCAGGCACTTCGGAAAGATATACGGATCGATTTCGGCGCTGACCGGTCTCGCCACTGCCATCGGCCCGGTTACGGCGGGCTGGATATTCGATACGACGGACAGCTACGAGATGTTCCTTTTCATCGGTATTCCGATATTCATTCTGGCAGGTCTGTGCGTATTCGGCCTCGGCCCCTACCCGCAGTTCGAGCCCGAGCCTGCCCCCGCGTCACACCAGTAAGAGGAAGCCGATGGCCCTGAATTTCACGATAGACATACCGCTGGGCGTTCCGACCCCCGGTGAATTCCAGACGCTCGATGCCATCGCGGAAATGGCAGCCGCGCTCGAGCGCGCAGGTTTCGACGCCGCCTTCATCACCGACCACCCCTCGCCCGACACACACTGGCTGCATCAGGGCATGGGCCACGATGCCCTCGATCCCTTCGCTGCGCTTACCGCGCTTGGCTGTGCAAGTCGCAAGATCAAGCTGCACACCAACATCATCGTTGCCGGTTATCGCAATCCCTTCCTGCTCGCCAAGGCCGCAGCCACGGTCCAGACGCTGACCGACGGGCGGCTGATCCTTGGCATGGGCGCGGGCTACCAGAAGATCGAGTTCGATGCGCTGGGTTCCGATTTCAAGCGGCGCGGCAAGCTGTTCGACGAGGCGCTCGAAGTCATGCGGCTCGCCTGGAGCGGCGGCCCGGTAAGCTACAAGGGCATGGATTTCGACGCCGTTGAAGTCGAGCCGCGCCCGGCGCTGAGCAACCCTCCGCCAATCTGGATCGGCGGCAGCAGCCCCGCCGCGCTCGAACGCGCGGGCAAATACGGCGATGGCTGGTCCCCGTTCTTCGCAGCCAAGGGGATGAGCGCGGCAAACCGCGACATTGCCGTCGTCGATATTCCCGACTTCAAGGAGCGGGTCGCAAAGATCGAGGAAGTGCGCGCGCGCGAGGGCCGCACCGGGCCGTTCGACCTCAGCGCCGGACCGCCGGTCAGGGTCGGCTGGCTGGGCGATGGCGATGTATCGGCCTATGTAGACGCGGTTGGCGAGATGGCCGAAGCAGGCGTAAACTGGATTTCGTCGATGCCACCGCACGCCAGCCGCGCGCAGTGGATCGAGGTCGTCGAGTGGTATGGCAGCGAGGTGATCGCCAAGCTTCGGTAGGAGGGATCAGGATGGCGAGCATTGCGACAAAGGCAGAGCCGCAAACGATGACAGCAGCCGAACGGCAGACCCGGCGCGATCTCGCCGCGCTCTACCGGCTGGTCGATCATCACGGCTGGATCGACCTCATCTATAACCACATCTCGGCGAAGATTCCGGGCGAGACGGACGCCTACCTCGTCAATCCCTATGGCCTGCTTTACGAGGAAGTGACGCCGGACAATCTCGTCAAGGTGCGCCTTTCGGACGGCGAAATCATCGACCGCAACCCCGACGCCGAGACCAATGTCGCCGCGCATGACCTGCACGCGCCGGTGCTTGCCGCGCGCGACGATCTGCAATGCCTCGCCCATGTTCACACGCCCGCGATCATGGCGGTTTCGGCCATGGCGCAGGGGCTGCTTCCGGCGACCCAGACCGCAATCGGGTTCGGCGGTCGCATCGGCTATCATGACTATGGCTTCGGCGGCGATGCCTGCGAGCGGCTGGTGCGCGATTTCGAAGGCAAGGACACCGTAATCCTGCGCAATCACGGCGTGATGATCGCCGGGCAAACTATCGCCGAGGCCTATGTCCAGTTGCACAATTTCCAGATGGCCTGCGAAGCACAGGTGATGCTGATGGCGGCGGGGAGCGATCTCCAATATCCGCCGCAGGAGATCATCGACGGCCAGACCAAGGGATTCGGCATGTGGCTCGACCGGCCCGGTGGTCCGCGCGATCCGGCGGGATGCGTGGAATGGCAAGCGGCCCTGAGGATGCTGGCACGCAAGGGCGTGAACTTTCACGGCGCTGACGCATGACGCAAGGTTCCGCGTCGCGCTGCGATCCCGGCTTCGTAAAGCTCCACGTTCCCGATCTTGAAGCGGCCATTACGTGGTTTGATACCGTGTTCGGCTGGTCGCACGGGCAAGTGCTCGATCTTGCCGAGTTCCGGCAAGTCGCGCTGTCGGCTCCCGGCAATCCGTTCGATGTGATCCTGCGCTGCTGGAAGGACGGCAATCCGCGCGAGATCGGCAATGGCTGGGGCCCGCTGGGCGTCCGCACCGACAATCTTGACGCGGTGTTGTCGGGCGCGCTTGCTAACGGCGCGACCGTGGTCAGGGAACCGACTTCCGCTGGCGCTGTGACTTTCGCGATCGTCCGCACGCCGGATGGTCACGAAATCGAACTCATTCAACAAGGGATCCAGGTATGACCACAGCCGCATCACGCCTCGGCTTTTTCAAGATCACCGTCGATGACGCAATCGCCTCGCAACGCTTTTACGAAGAGGCCTTCGGCATGGTGGCGGGCGAGCCGATCGTCGCACCCGGATTTCGCGAGCACGTTCTCAAGACTCCCGACGAAGCCTGCGGGATGGTCCTTTACCAGAAGGACGGGCTGAAGATCACGCGCGGCAATTCCTATGGCCCTATCGGCTTCTACGTTCCCGACATCGCGGCGGCAGTCACCCGCGCGGTGGCAGCCGGCGCCAAACCGCAGGGCGAACCGCAACGCTTCGGAGAGGTGTGCTACGTCTTCCTCGAAACGCCCGACGGACACATCGTCGAGCTGATCGAGGGGATGGACTGATCCGGGGAGAGGGTCGTCCTCTCCCGTTCCGTCAGTCGTCCGGCGCGAAGTGCCAGATGGTCACGTCCTCGTCGGGAATTTCCTCGTAGACGACCTTGACCGGCATGCCGGTGTGGACCGCGTCGGGATCGACATCGACCATCGTGCCGAGCACGATCGGATTGCGCGGGCCTTCGGGAAATTCGACCATGGCGAGCACATAGGGCACGTCGTCGCGGAAGCCGCCGGGGCCGCGATGAACCACGGTGTAGGAGAAGATCTTGCCCTTGCCGCCGGTCTTGGTCCAGGTCTGGTCGGTCGAAAGGCAGTTGCGACACGCCGGATAGGGAACCCAGTGCCAGTATCCGCAATTGTTGCACCTGGGCACGCGGAACTCGCCGGATTCGAGACCGGCCCAGAACTCCTCGTTCTCGGGCGAGCGCTGCGGCAAGGGCTTGTTGTAGGGCTGCTGTGTCATTGTCGTGAACCTCAATCCTTGCCGAGAATGGCGACGCCCGCGACGCCGTGAACCGCATAGCCCTGCGACAGGACGGCGCCGATTTTCGCGTCCTTGACCTGGCGCGCGTCGCATTCGCCGCGAAGCTGCTTGACCACTTCGACGACATGCATGCCGCTGGGGTTGCCGCAGTGGCTGTGCGAGAGCAGGCCGCCGTCGGTATTGGTCGGCAGCTTGCCGCCCAGTTTGAGATGGCCTTCCTTGATGTATTCGTGGCCTTCGCCCACCTTGCAGAAGCCCATTTCCTCGATGTTGCGGGCCATGGTCACCGGGAAACAGTCGTACATTGCGGCGACATCGATGTCGTCGCGCGACACGCCCGCACCGGCGAAAGCAATCTCGCTGGCCTTGCGCACCGACTGGCCATGATCGTTGATCCAGTCGTTTGTGAACGACATGTAGAAATCGGTGTAGATGCCTTCGCCGCCGCCCAGCACCCAGATCGGCTCCTTGCGGCAGTTCTTGGCGACTTCGGCCGAGGCGACGAGGATGGCATAGCCTCCGTCGTTGTCGAGCGAACAGTCCAGCCGGTGCAGCGGCGAGGAGATCATCGGCGAATCGATCACGTCCTGCACGGTGATCTCGCCGCGCTCGCCCATGATCGAGGCCGGATTGAGCGTGGCGTGATAGCGCGCGGTCACCGGATATTCGGCAAGGTTCTCATACGGCGCGTTGAACTGGTCCATGTAACGGCGCGTCCACAGCGCATACCATGCCGACATATAGGCGCCGTGAATGTTGAAATCCCAGTCAGGAACGCGCGGGGCCTTGCGCACCACTGGTACCGCCTCTTTGGCAGCGCGCTGCTTCGAAGGCCCGGCGCGCATTCCGGCATTGCCGAAATAGATGCACACCACATTGGTCAGCCCCGCTGCGATCGCCGCCGCAGCCTTGGTGACGAGTGCGCCCGCAATTCCGTGCGAGGTATAGGTCATCGGCCTGCCGCCAAGCTGCTCGACCCACATCTGCTGCGCGGTGAGGCTTGCGTCGTACATCATCGAGGACAGGCCATCGATGTCGCTGTGCTTGAGGCCGGCATCGTCGAGAGCGCCCTGAATCGCCTCGAGCGCGAGCGTCCACGGCGTGCCTTCGAGCATCTTCGCCTGCTTGGTGTTGTAGACGCCGACGATTGCCGCCTTGCGTTGCGGGAATCCCATATGGGCCACTCCTGTCTGCGCCCTGCCGGTGCGGCGAGGCATTTCACTTAACTCAATTGCACTCTTGCGGTCCCGCTAGCAGATGATCGGGCCGAGGCACAATATGTCAATTTGACCCATCGGGCGGTTGCCTCAGCGCCGGTGCGACGATCTCCTTCACGCCCGGATACGAGACGGCGCGCGACTGCCGTCTGGCGATTTCCCAGCGCCCCTGCGTTCGCCGCAGTTCCCAGCGCCCGAACGACTGCCGCCAGACACGGGAGCGTCCCTCCTTCGTCTGCCCCTCGCGCACGTAAACGGTCTGATAGCCGGTCGCGACCGCGTAATCGGCGTCGATTACGTCGATCCGGAACGGTCCCATGACATGCGCGGAATAGGGCTGGATCGACTGGTGGATCTCCGATTCGATGATCCGGCGCGACTGCTCGCGGCCCTCGGCAATGACGTTGCCATCGATCTCGATCACGCAATCGTCGGTCCACAGCGCCATCATCGCCGGAATATCGTTGGTGTCGGCGGCGAGACCATAGGTGGTGATGACCTGCTGCACCGCGAGCCGCGCCTCGGCTTCGGCAAGGCGGCGTTCGAGTTGTTCGACCCTGCGCGCCAGATCATCGTTCGCCATTGCCGCGCTCCCCCCTGGCAAAATAACGGAAAGCGTCAGCGCCGCGCCAAGACTTTGCCATCGGCCATTGCGCCGTTTTGCCATTCGGCTAGTCTCCCGCTCCAAACTCAGGAGAGGCAATAGCATGATTATCGGCAAGCCCGCGCTCATCATTCACGAAATGCAGAAATTCGTCGTCGATCCCCAATATGCCGGGTTTCCGGCCCTCGCCAATCAGGTCACCGAGCGCGGCATCGCAAAGAAGATCGCGGCGCTGGCGACTGCCTTTCGCAATGCAGGCGCGCCGGTGTTTCACACTCCGGCTCGCGGGCGTCCGGACCGCAAGGATGTCAAGGTCAACACGCTGATTGCGGCGATGAGCATGAAGGGCACGCCGCTTCCGCAGGATCATCCGGCGCAGGCCTATGTCGAAGGTTGCGAATTCCACGAGGGAGATTTCGAAATCCCCCGCTCGTCGGGCATGACCGCAATGGTCGGCACCCAGCTCGATACGCTGATGCGGCGCATGGACATCGAGACCGTGGTGGTGACAGGCGTTTCGGTCAATGTCGGGGTGGCGGGCAATGTCATGGTCGCTTCGGAGCTTGGCTATCACGTGCTCGTGCCGGACGACTGCGTCGCCGCCTCCGACATGGAAACGCATCGCGCCATTGTCGACAACCAGATGCGGATGATCGCCCGCGTGGTCCAGAGCGAGGACGTGATCGCCGAACTGGCAGGCTGATTGCCCTGGCAGCGCGGATAGCCTAGCCCGGCAGCATGCCATTCCGCGATCTGCTCGCAATCGCCAGACCTTACCGCTGGCAGCTTGTCCTGCTCGGACTGCTGTCCATCCTGGGCTCGGCGGCAATGCTGGCGATCCCGGCGCTTGGCGCGCGACTGCTTGGCGGCATGTTCGATGCGAACAACCGGTCCGGAGCCACGATCGCGGCGCTGCTCGTCGCCGCCGTGGTGGCAATCGCGCTCGTCAATTTCCTGACGACGCTTTATTCGGGAAACACCGCCGCGCGGCTGCTCGCCGACTTGCGCCAGCGCATCTATCGTCACGTCCAGGCGCTGCCGCTCGGCTATCACGAAAACCACCGCCAGGGCGACACGCTGGCGCTAATGACCTACGAGGTTGCCCAGCTCGGCACCTTCCTGACCTCGACGCTGACCAGCATCCCTTCTCGCCTGCTGACCGTGATCGGCGCGGTGGCGATCATGTTCACGATCGACCCGCTGCTTGCCGCCATCGTCCCGATCCTCGTTCCCGCCTATTACCTCGTGCTGAGAATCGTCGGGCGCAGGTTGCGCGGGCTTGCCGTGCGGATTCAGGAAGCCGAGGCCGAAGTCGTCGCGGTAGCGGACGAAAACCTCGAAATGCTTCCGGCGATCAAGGCCTACGCGCGCGAGGACATCGAGGCGGCACGCTATGGCGCGGCTGTCGGACATTCGATGGCGCTCGCGCAGAAGCAGAACCGCATCTATGCGGTGCTCGGCCCGGCGATCGATCTCGCCTCGGCGACGGCGGCAATCGCGCTACTGGTCGTTGCAGGGGGCAACCTGCGCAGCGGTACGATGTCGCCTACCGAGCTGTTCAGCTTCCTGTTCTACGCGGCCTTGCTGACCCGCCCGGTGAGCGCGCTTTCATTTATCTACGGTCAGGTCCAGACCGCGCGCGGCACGCTGAACAGGCTGCACGCCGTCTTGCAGCAAGAACCGGAGGCGGGATACGGGGCTGACGGCGCGCTGAAGAACGTCAAGGGCGCCATCTCCCTGCGCGGCGTCAGCTTCGCCTACCCTGATCGCGAGCCGGTTCTCGACAATGTCGATCTCGAAATTCCGGCAGGGCAGATCGTTGCGCTGGTCGGCGAGAATGGCGCGGGCAAGACCACGCTCGTCAACCTGCTGCTGCGTTTTTACGAGCCGGATGAGGGCACGATAGGTTTCGACGGGCAGGACATCGGCGCCGTGCAGCTACAGGAGCTGCGCCGCCAGTTCGGCCTCGTTCCCCAGCGGCCCCTGCTGTTCAATGGCACCATCCGGGACAACATCGGGTTCGGACTGGCAGGCGCGAGCAACGAAGCCATCGCACAGGCGGCCAGGCTGGCGCAGGCGCATGATTTCGTAAGCGGCCTGACGAAGGGCTACGACACCGAGATCGGCGATCATGGCGTGCGCCTTTCGGGCGGTCAGCGCCAGCGCATAGCCCTCGCCCGCGCGCTGCTTGCCGATCCGCCGGTGCTGATCCTCGACGAGGCGACCTCGATGTTCGACCTCGACGGCGAGCAGGCCTTCATCGCCTCGTGCGAGCAGGCGCTGAGAGGCCGGACCGTGATCCTAATCACCCACCGTCCCGCAAGCCTTGCCTTGGCCGAGCGATTGCTGCGGGTCGAGGACGGCAAGGTGCGGGAGGTCGAAGGCGGGGCCTAGATCCCGAACCGCTCGTTGTATTCGGCAAAGGCCTCGTTGATTTCCGCTTCGGTCAGACCGTATTTCTCGACGCTGTACTTGTGCTCGCCATGTGCGCCCTTGGCGTTGCGGCTGTTGTATTCGAGAATCCGAGCCCGCGTGCCATCGTCCATCGTGAAGCCCA
>JAGREJ010000030.1 GCA_020446595.1 Novosphingobium sp.
GGAAGAGGACGGCGTTCCCGAAATCGGCGCTGTCTATCCCGACGCCTTCGACCTGCTCCACTACGCGGTCCGCAACATGCCCCAGCGCTGGTCGCCCTGGGAATGCGCGCGCCTCATCGGCGATCTCTTCACCGACAAGCTGCGGTTTCCCTGCCCGGTCGCGACCATGCTGTGCCTCGTCTATCCCGAGCGCCAGGCCGCCGAAGCCAAGGCCGGCTACAAGTTCATGCGCACCACCAGCCTGGCAGGCTCGAAGTCGGCACGCTTCCTGCCGCGTTTGGCCGACCAGTCGGCCGAATGGCAGCATGTCCAGGCCGAACTCCAGGAAGGGCGCAGGCTGACGCAGGTCTTCTATGGGCTTACCAGTTTCTCGCCATTGGGCGAAGGCGACCGGCACGAGCGCGCGATCAAGTCGGTCTACAAGGCGGCGGGCTGGGACCTCGCCGATGAACGCTTCCTGCAGGTCCAGGGCCTGCTGGCCGCGCTGCCGCTGACATTGGCCGACGGGCTCGGCGCGGACATGCGGCGCCTCAAACGCATGCGCACTGTGCTTTCGACCACGGCGGCCAATATCGCGCCGATGCAGGGCGAATATCTCGGCGGTCCGATCCCACATCTGCTCCTGATCGGCCGGCGCGGCCAGCCCTTCTACTGGTCGCCCTTCGAGAACGAGGCCGGCAATCACAATGTCGCGATCTGCGGCAAGTCGGGCTCGGGCAAGTCAGTGCTGCTCCAGGAGATGTGCGCGTCGCTGCGCGGTGCGGGCGCCGAAGTCGTGGTGATCGACGACGGGCGCAGCTTCGAGCATTCAGTCAAGCTACAGGGCGGCAGCTTTGTCGAGTTCACGCTGAAGTCGGGCTTCTGCCTCAATCCCTTCTCGATGATCGATGCACCGCGTGCCGAGGAAGACGAGGACTACCGGCTCGACTGCTTCGGGATGGTGAAAGCCATCGTCGGCCAGATGGCGCGGCACTCCGCGTCGCTCACCGACACCGAACGCGGCCTCATCGACCGCGCGGTCAACGAGGTCTGGGCCAGCCACGGCGCCGATGCCAGCGTGACTGCGATCGGCGGAGCGCTCGCCGGTCAGGACAGTCCCACCGCCCGCGACCTTGCCGTGGCGCTTGCACCCTTCATGGCGGGCGGCACCTACGGCGCCTTCTTCGAAGGCCAGGCAAGCCTTGGCCCGTCCTCGGCGTTCACCGTTTACGAGATGTCGGACCTCGCTGGCCGCGAGGAACTGCGCGCGGTGGTGCTTTCGGCCATCATGTTCATGACCAGCCAGGCGATGACGCGAAGCGACCGGGCAAAGAAGAAGCTGCTGCTGATCGATGAAGCCTGGTCGATGCTCAAGGGCGGCTCGATGGGCGAGTTCGTCGAGACCTATGCCCGCACCTGCCGCAAATATGGCGGCGCGCTCGCGACAGCGACCCAATCGCTTAACGACTACTACAAGTCGGACGGCGCCAAGGCTGCGCTTGAAAACAGCGACTGGATGCTGGTTCTCCAGCAAAAGCCCGAAACTATCGCCGATTTTCGGAAAGAGGTGCGGCTCGATATGGACGATCGCACCGAGACGCTGATCCGCAGCCTCAAGCGCTCGGGCAGCGAATATTCCGAAGTCTTCATCAAGGGCCCCGAGACCGAAGCCATTGGCCGCCTCGTGCTCGATCCTTTCTCGGCGACGCTGTTTTCGAGCTCGCCTGAAACCTTCGCCGCGATCGAGACCGAGATCGCGCGCGGCCACCAGCTTGCCGATGCGATCGAACGCATCGCCTTTCCCCAGGAGGACCGAATTCCATGAACGACAATCAACCGACAGGTCTCCACCTCGTCACGACGAGCGAACATCCGCCTGTCAATGCGACCGAAACAGCCGGCGCGTGCACACAGACACAGCGCTGGATCGCGCAGGGACAGGAGGTTGCTTTCGTCACGGTCAAGGCCTCGATGTTCCTCGCCTCGACCTGGCTGATGGCCTTCGGCTTGCCGCTCCTGTTTTTCCTCGCGCTTTCGGGCGGCGATCTCGACCAGTTGTTCTGGCAGGTCGACAATCTCGCCTCGCGCTGGATCGCCGCAGATATGTCCCGCAAGGACGCGTTCAGCCAGCTGATCCAGATCGCGCTCATCGGTAGTGCCACGCTGATCCTGATCTGGCGCATGCCGCGATTCCTTGCCGACCTGAATCCGGCCCCTTCCGGTTCGGAGCAGGAAAAGTGAGGAACATTCTGGCAACATTGCCGCTGCGCCGGCACGTGCTCGGCGTCCCACTGGCCTCGATCGTAATGGGGTTTGCTCTCCTTGCCGCCCTGCTCTGGGGTGCCTGGGCGACGCGCGCGCTGCTTGAGCTCGAAAGCCGCGAGCTGGTCACGGTTCAGCTCTCCGCGCTCGTCGGCGAGTTCGTCGAGGCCGAAGCGCGTGCCGGCGGCGATGCCGAAGTCACCCAGCGCCGCATCGCCGCCTATCTCCAGGCGGTGGATGCCGCAGTGGCCCGGCTCGCGAAAGACGGCCGCACCGTCATGGTCGCCGAAGCCGTGGTCGCGGGCGAAACGCGCGACATGACAAACGTCGTCCGCGCCGATGTCGCGCGGCGCATGGGAGGGCTGGACGATGGCCCGCGCTGATGCCGCTCCAACCCGGCCGTTCTGGCCTCGGCTCGCGCTCATCGCAGGGCTTGGCAGCGCTGCGCTTGCATTGGCTGCGCTCTCCGAATTTGCCCGCGGACATGCACTGATGATCAATGTGAGCCCTTCGCTCCCCTATTGGGCGATCTGGCTCGACCGCAGTGCCACGCCCACGCGCGGCGATATCGTGCTATTCGATCCGCCGGCATCCGATCTGGTGAGGGCGCATTTCGGCGCTGACCCGCAAGCCTTCGGCAAGATCGTGCTGGGCCTGCCCGGTGAACGGGTCAGCAAGGCGGGTCGCCTGTTCGCGATCAACGGCCGCGATGTTGCCTTTGCCAAGCCGGTGAGTCTAAGAGGCGAAACGCTCGCGCTCGGTCCCACCGGCACGATTCCGCCTGGCTGCTTCTATGTCGGGACCGCGCACAAGGATTCCTTCGACAGCCGCTATGCGGCGATCGGGTGGATCTGCAAGGATCGCATCCTCGGCGTCGGGAGACCAGTGCTGTGAAGCGCGCAGTCCCTCTCGCTGCCGCGGCTCTGCTCGCGTCCGGCATGCTAGCGCCTTTGCCGTCATCGGCGCGCGATTACGGCCAGCAGGGCAATGTCTGGTCGATTGCCGAGCCCGACCTGCTGGCACAGATCCATGCGCGGCTCACCGCGATGGAGGCTTCCGGCGAAACCAGAAAGCTCAACGAAGCGCTCAGGCGCAAGACCATCGCCAGGGTCAATCGCCCCGAGCCGGTCGCCGGGATCGTGCACGCGGCCAAGCAACGCCAGTGGCATTTCGATCCCACGATCACCGTCAGCGAAACGATCGCCGACGACAAGGGACGGACTGTCATAGCCGCGGGCACGCGCGTCAATCCGCTCGACAGCGTCGCCCTGCGCCATCCGCTGGTCTTTCTCGACGGCGACGACGCGTCCCAACTCTCCTGGGCGAGCCAGCGCTTCGGCAAAACAAGCGCCAAGTTCATCCTCGTAGCGGGTGCGCCGCTTGCCTTGATGAAGGCCCGCCAGCGCCGGTTCTATTTCGACCAGGGCGGCAAGCTCGTCGCGCATTTCGGCATCCGCGCGGTGCCCGCAACGGTCACGCAGGACGGACGTCGTCTGCTGATGACCGAACAAGTGCTACCCAAACCCAGGGAGCCACGCTCATGATCCGTGCCCGTTCTCCCAATACGCGCTTCTGGCTTGGGCTCTTTGCGGCCTTCTTCCTCATCGGCGCTATGGCAAGCCCCGCGCGCGCCGATGCCGGTCCCGGTCGCTGCACCGGCAGCTTCGTCAATCCGATCACCGATGTGTGCTGGTCGTGCCTCTTCCCGATCTCGATTGGAGCCTTGAAGATCTGGCCCTCGAGCCGGCCCGATACCAACAACCCCAATTCGCCGCTGTGCCTGTGCGGTATTCGTCCGGGCATCGCCATGGGCTTCTGGGAACCGGTACGGCTTGCCGATGTCTCAATGAAGCCCTGGTGTTTCGTCAACCTCGGCGGGCTCAAGCTCGATCCGGGATTCGACATCGGCTTCAAGACCATGGCCGGGCCTTCGGCGGTCGGCGGCGCGAGCCAGTACAATTCGCAGTGGCATGTCCACTGGTATGCCTATCCGCTGATCTACTGGATGGAAATCGTCACCGATTTCCTGTGCCTCGATTCCGGCTCGATCGATCTGCTCTACATCACCGAGATCGATCCGCTCTGGCAGGATTCCGAGCTCACCGCGATCATCAATCCCGAAGCCGTGCTCTTCGCCAATCCGCTGGCGCTGGCTGCCTGTGCCGCCGATTGCGTTGCGGCCACCGCCAAGCTTCCGTTAGACAGCCTGTTCTGGTGCGCAGGTTGCCAGGGCACAATGTATCCTCTGAACGGCAATGTCTCGGCGACGATCGGCCATGTCCAGGCCTCGCGGCTCGCGCTCGCCCGCTTTGCCTACAAGCTCCACCGCCAGCTGGTCGCCTGGGGAACGATGGGCTCGAAGGGGCTTTGCGGCAAATACCTGATGCCGGTAATGAGGAAGCAGCAATACCGCTTCCAGGCCACCAATCCCAATCCCCAGACGAGCGGGCGCTTTGCCTGCGCGCCGATCGGGGCCTCGACCACCTTCATGTCCGCCGGACAGGTCTATCCCGCCATCGGCGAGGACATGGGCTACCTCGTCTGGCGCAAGCGGAACTGCTGCGCGCTATGAGACACACACTTCCCGCCCTCGCCCTTACGTCATTGGCCAGTGCCGCGCTCTTCGCTGCCGCTTCGGCGCAGGACACCGATCCCGAACTCGATATCGAGAGCATCCGCGCGCGCAGCGCGCAGGCCACCGCCGAAGCCCAGGCACTCGCAGCCCAGGCGCTGAAGCGCGCCGAAGCGCTGACCGAGGATGCCCAGGCAGCCGCAACCGATGGCAGGGAGAACGGGCGGCGCTATGCCCAGGATGCCGCACGCAACCTTCCCGCAACCAGCGATCCTGATGAAGCCTTCGATTTCGACCGGCTCGTTGCCGATACGAGCGAGATGACAGGCGAAGCCTTCGGCGAACGCCCGCGCCTGATTGCCTTTGCCAGCACCTCAATGCCGAAGACAGCGCTGCACGGCCTGATTGCCGACGTTTCGCGCGCGGGCGGCGTGGTTGTGTTTCGCGGGTTTCCTGGCGGTAGCGCTGCCGGGTTCACGCAGGTGCTGGGCGAGCTGGCCCGGGACGGCGACGCGCTTGCCAATGTCGGCATCGATCCGCGGCTGTTTCGTGCGTTCAAGGTCGAAGCGGTGCCGACCTTCGTGGTTGCCACGAGTGATTTCGAGCTCTGCGACGGCTTCGACTGCACGAGCCAGGTCCCGCCGCATGACCGCATGATGGGCAATGTCACGGCAGAGCATGTGCTCGAAACCTTCGCCAGCGGCAACGGTCCGGGCGCGCTGATCGCGGCCCAGCATCTGAAGCGCCTGGCAGGAGACCGGCCATGACGCGTTTCCTCGCTGCACTGCTTGCGCTCATGCTTGCCCTGCCTGCACTGGCGCAGTCGAGCACCGATGCCGCCAGGGCCGACGGCAAGGCCTTCGCGCGCGAAGCGGCCAGGGCCGCGCAAGCCGCGGCAACCACCGATCCCGATGCGAGCCGCATTCCCAATTATTCGGGAACGCCGTCGCAATCGGGTTATTTCGACGATCCCGACCGGATGAGCCGCGAAGCCGCCTCGGCAGCGACCAGCAACGAGGCTTACCGGGCGATGCGCGATTCGATGGACCGGCGCGCGCGCTTCGACCCCGTCGATCTCGATGCCGTCGTCGCGCGTTCGCAGGTAATCAGCCAGGATCCGCTCGCCTATACCAGCGGCATGAGCGTTACCAGCACCGAGGGTCGCTGCGTGCCGCTGCCGCCTGGAACATCCTCGCCCGGAACTTACCGCACAACCTGCAACACCGGATACGAACTCGAACCCGACCCCAAGAGCTGCACCATCCCGCTCCAGGTCAATGTCGAGACCACTTACGATTATCTCTACTACTGCTCGCCGGTCGATCCGGGCGAGTACCCGGCATGTGCCGGACTGCCCGCCGGGACCTGCACCTGGACGGGATCGCATCCCGGCACCTGCCAGCAATGGACCACCAATCCCGATGGCACCCAATCCTGCACCGAGCCCGGCGATCCGGTCCATGAATATACCTGCTCGGCCGAAGTCGCGGGT
The DNA here is from genome assembly GCA_020446595.1 of Novosphingobium sp. Taxonomy (GTDB): domain Bacteria; phylum Pseudomonadota; class Alphaproteobacteria; order Sphingomonadales; family Sphingomonadaceae; genus Novosphingobium. The sequence goes on from JAGREJ010000030.1 coordinate 6,306, forward strand.
TGGACCGCCCAAGCCGCGATCCCCGATCACACCGTCACCACCACGCGAAACGAAAGCGCCTGCGCCGCGCATGATGCGAACGAAATGTGTGTCGATTCCGTCGAGACCTGCACGGACTCGTCGCCCGTCACCCGGACCATCAACGGCGTTGCGGTCACCCAGCCCTGCTGGGCCTGGCGGCGCGACTATACCTGCTATCGCTACAAGCCGGCAAACGATTGCGCCCCGCTGGCGGCGCGGCCCGAGTGTCATGTCGTTTCCGAACATTGCATCACCGACGAAGTGCCTTGCCGCACCTTCGAGCGCATCTACGAATGCCCGCTGCCCGAAGAAGCCGAAGCGGTCGACCAGTTCATCTGCGACGGCGATGTCTATTGCATCGACGGCAGCTGCGAGACGATCGAGCGGCAAGCCAACACCGAGTTCAAGGATGCCGTTGTCGCGCTGCATTCGCTGGCACAGGCCAACCGCGAATTCGATCCCGATACACTGACCCTGTTCAAGGGCGAGCGCGAGACCTGCCATTCGAAGGTCTTCGGCGTGATCAACTGCTGCAAGGGCAAGGGTTTCCCGCTCATCCCGGGGATCAGCCTGCTCGTGGCATTGGGCTGCGACCGCGAGGAGATCCTTCTCCATCAGCGCGATGCGCAGGGCCTGTGCGCCTATGTCGGCACCTACTGCTCGGACAAGATCCTGGGCGTCTGCGTCACCAAGAAAAAGGTCTATTGCTGCTTTGAATCCAAATTGACCCGCATCATCCAGGAGCAGGGGCGGGCCCAGCTGAACAAGCCCTGGGACAAGCCCAAGCGCGAGCAGTGCCTCGGCTTCAGTGTCGACGAGTTCTCGCGGCTCGACCTCAGCCAGATGGATTTTTCCGAAGTCTACGCAGAGTTCACCGAAGCCGCGCGGCTGCCCGACGAACTCGAAACCGCCATCCAGATCCAGCAGAAAATCGAGGACTTCTATGCCCGCTCTGGCCGATGACTCCTGGCGCCGCCTGGCGCTCGGACTGACCCTGCTCGCGCTGATCCTGGCCGCCCTGCCGCAGGTCGCGCGCGCCAGCGACACGCCTTTCGTCGAGACCGGCGATGCGCAGGATGCCTTCTACTGCGAGGAGCGCCGCCTCGGGTACTGGTTCTACTGCAACAAGCCTCAACCCAGAGACGACGACAAGCAGCAAGCCGAAACGCCCGCACCTTCCGCGGTCGAGCAACTGGACGCAGTGACAGCTGAATTGCGCGAATTGAAAGCACGCGCGATCATCGATCCGACTCCGAGCAACGTCACGGCCTATATCCGCTTTCAGCGCCGCCAGCTCGACCAGGCCGCGCTGTTCTCCGATGTCTGGCAGCGGGCGATCTGGCAGGACCCCGAGCTCGATTACACCTTGCAGCGCCCGGTCTCGAGCCTGGGCAAGCGCCAGTGGCAGGACAATCGCAAGGCAGAGCGCGAAGCGGTCATGCGCGCGCTCTCGCAGCGCTATGGCCTGTTCTACTTCTTCGCGCAGAGCTGTGCTGCCTGCGAGGTGATGAGCCCGATCGTGCGATCGGTGACGACGACCTGGGGCATCACCGTGCGCGCGATCTCGACCGATGGCGGGCCCTCGCGCCATTTCCCGAACTACACCGTCGAGACCAACCAGCGCAGCCGCATGGGGCTCGAGCCCAAGGTCACCCCCGCGGTCGTGCTGTGGGACGCGGCCAAGGGCCAGGCGATCCCGATCGGTTACGGCGTGATGAGCGCCGACGAACTCCAGGACCGCATTTATCTCCTCACCACCAAGGAAGCCGGACATGACTACTAGGCGCAATCAGTTCACCGGCGTGCTTGCCGCTTTCGCCCTGCTGGCAGGCCTCATTCCTGCCCCGGTTTTGGCCAATGTAGGCTCGTCGATGGACGCGTTTCTCGATGATGTCGGCGGCGCCGCCAATGTCACCGGACCAACTGCCTATCAGGGCCAGTCAGCCGGCTACTACAGCCTTGGCAATGTCTGGACGCGCTTTCCGCAGAAGAGCACCCAGATCGCCAATCTCCAGCTGCCGCGCGCGCGGGCCGGATGCGGCGGCATCGACATCTTCGCCGGCTCCTTCTCGTTCATCAATGCAAGCGAGATCGTCGCGCTCTTAAAAGCCGTCGCCAACAACGCGGTCGGGTTTGCCTTCAGCCTCGCGATCGACACCGTCTGTCCGGAATGTTCCAAGATCATGCAGGAGTTTTCGCAAAAAGCACAGCTCATGAACAATCTCTCGATCAATTCCTGCGAAATGGCGCAGGGGCTGGTGGGCGGCATCTGGCCCAAGGGCGACCTTGCCGACAAGGCGATCTGCGAAGCGATCGGCAATTCCGAGGGGATCTTCACCGACTATGCCGCCGCCAAGCATGGCTGCGGCACCAAGGGCGAGCGTTCCAGCACTACCGCGCAAGGCGCGGGCAAGTATGACGACGTCAATCCAGGTGTGGCGCGCAACTACACCTGGACGATCCTCAAGAAATCCGCGTTCTTCAATCAGGGCGGCACGTTCGATGAAGAACTCGCCGAATACACCATGACGCTCATCGGCACGATCATCTACATTCCGCCCAAGGACGACGATCCGGGCAAGTTCATTCCGATCCCCGGCGAAGCCTCCTCGACGCTGGTCACTTCGCTGCTCGACGGCACGGTCAGCGACAATGTCCTCATTTACGATTGCGACGAACCCGACCAGTGCCTCGACCCAGGCTTCCAGCCGCTGAGCCTTTCGGCCTCAAAGGCGCTGCGCCCCCGCGTTGCCGCGCTGATCGACGGCATGGTCCAGGCAATCCACGACGACACGCCGATCACCCAGGAGCAGAAGGAACTGCTCCAGGTCTCCTCGATCCCGCTCTACAAAATCCTCACCGTCCAGGCCGCCTACGGTCGCGGCATGCCGACCGACGACCGCGAAACGCTCGCTGAGATCGCCTCGGTCGATCTGCTCTTCGCGCTGCTCGACCGTATCGTCGGCGAAGCCACGCGCTCGATGTCGAGCTTCATCGGCGCCGATGAAGCCAAGATCGGCATGTGGCAAGGCCAGGTCGCGACCGTTCGCCGTGCGCTCGCAGACAGACAGTCGAACACGCATCTCAAGGTCGGCGCGATCATGCAGATCATCGAGAAGACCGCCTTCATCGAAAACGTGCTTGCCGCCTCGATGTCGCCTGCGATGGCTGCCTCGCTCGACTGGTCGCGCGGTGTCCGCACGCGCGCCCTCACCCACTGACAAGGACAATCGAGCGATGGTCGAGATCTTTACGATTGGCGGCGGCGACTACCTCGTCACGGTTTTCCAGGCGGTCGCGGCATGGACCGGCAATGGCGGCTACAAGAGCCTGATCCAGGTCGTGCTCGTCATGGGTCTCGGGCTCTCGGCGGTGACCCTGGCTTTCAACCAGGACTGGCGCGCCTGGATCAACTGGTTCCTGGGCGCGACGCTGATCTATTCGTGCCTGATGGTGCCCCGGCTCGACGTGCAGGTCACCGACCGCCTCAATCCGAGCCTCGCGCCCGCCACGGTCGCCAATGTGCCGCTGGGTCTTGCGCTGATGGCGAGCTTCACCAGCCAGGTCGGTGACTACCTCAACGGTTCGGCCGAAGTCGTGTTCGGCCTGCCCGGCGATCTCAACTACTCGACCAACGGCATGATCTACGGCGCGCGGCTCTACGATGCGACGCGTTCATTGCGGATTTCCGATCCGGAGTTTGCCGCCAATCTCGATGAGCATTTCAAGCAATGCGTGTTCTACGATGTGCTCCTCGGTCGCTATTCGATGAAGGAGCTTGCCGAAACCAGCGATATTTGGGCGACCATCGCGCCGGGAAGCGCGGCGCGCGCGCAGCGTTTCCTCACTCGCGACACAGGCAGCGGCGTGGTGACTTCCGATATTATCACTTGCCGCGAAGCCTACACCGCGCTTTCCGCGCATTGGGCCGGACTGATCGATGCCATGGGCACAGTGTTTGGCCGGCAGCTCTATCCCAACCAGACCGCAGCCCTCGCCAAGGCCAAGCTCTTCGCCGACCTTCCGATTGCATACCAGTACCTTGCCGGCGTTTCTTCGAATGCGACTGACATCTTCCAGCAGACGCTGACCATCAACGCCATGGAAGCGGCAATGCATTCGATGTCGGGCGCGTCGGGTGTAGGCAGTGTCGATGTCTACGCCCAGACGCGCGCCGATATCCAGACCGAGCGCACCTATTCCTCGATCGCCAGCAACGCCATGAAATGGGTCCCGCTGCTCAACATTGTGCTCACCGTCCTGTTCTACGCGCTCTTCCCGGTCATCTTTCCGCTGTTCCTGATGCCAAAGTCGGGGCCGGTTGCCTTGAAAGGCTATATCACCGGCTTCTTCTACCTTGCCGCCTGGGG
>JAGREJ010000031.1 GCA_020446595.1 Novosphingobium sp.
ATCGTGCCGTTCCGCTCCGATGACGACAAGGATGTCGTCGCATTTGCCTTTAGGCCAGTCTGAGGAGGATTGGATTATGCGTGATGTCGTAGTCCTTGGCGTAGGCATTCACCCCTTCGGTCGCTTCGGCGACAAGTCCGCCATCGAAATGGGCGCGGAAGCGATCCGTTCGGCGCTGGCCGACGCAGGGATTGGATGGAATGATGTTCAATTCGCGTTCGGCGGCAGCTTCGAGGTCGACAATCCCGACGCCGTGCTCGGGCGCATGGGCCGCACCGGCATCCCGTTCATGGATGTCTACAACGGCTGCGCCACGGCGGCGACGGCGCTGGAACTGACCGCCGACGGCATTCGCTCGGGCAAGTACGACATCGGCGTCGCGGTCGGCATGGACAAGCACGGCTCGGGCGCATTCACGTCCGACCCGCAGTATTATGCCGCGCCTTCGTGGTACGGCGAAGCGGGCCTGTTCCTCACCACCAAGTTCTTCGGCATGAAGATCAACCGCTACATGCACGATCATGGCATCAGCCATGAGACGCTCGCGCGTGTCGCGGCGAAGAACTACGAGAACGGCGCGCTCAATCCCAATGCCTTCCGCCGATCGCCGATGAGCGAGGAGGACATCCTTGCCTCGCGCGTGCTCAACTGGCCACTGCGCCAGTATATGTTCTGTTCGCCCGACGAGGGTGCGGCGGCGGTCGTGCTGTGCAGCGCCGAGAAGGCGCGGCAGTTGACCAGCAATCCCATCTACCTGCGCGCCACGGCGCTGCGCACGCGCAAGGCCGGGGCCTACGAGGTTCATTCCAGCTCATCGTTCTGCGATCTGGAACCGGCGCCGACTGTCTTCGCCTCACAGGCGGCTTACGAGCAGGCCGGGATCGGCCCGGAGGATGTGGACATCGTCCAGTTGCAGGATACCGATTCAGGCGCCGAGATCATCCACATGGCCGAAAACGGCTTCTGCAAGGACGGCGAGCAGGAGCGGATGCTGGCCGATGGCGAGACGAAGATCACTGGTCGCCTGCCAATCAATACCGATGGCGGGCTGATCGCCAATGGCGAGCCGATTGGCGCATCGGGCCTGCGGCAGATCCATGAGCTGGTGCAGCAGCTTCGCGGCAATGCCGGAGAGCGGCAGGTGCCGGGTAATCCCAAGGTCGGCTATTCGCAGCTTTACGGCGCGCCGGGGACAGCGGGTGTTTCGATCGTCAGCCTCTAGGGGCGGCTATTTCGTGACGACGAGCCGATAGCCCGCATCGATCTCGTCCAGTTCGAGCAGATCGGCGTAGCGGCGATACCATTCGCCTGACTGGAGATCGCCAGATAGTCTGGCGAGACCCTCGTCCACATTATCGACGAGCCAGAACGAAGAAATGCCAGACCTGATACGGATATCCAGATAAGCCTCGGGTCGCTTCCAGTATGCGGCAAGAAACCCATCTGAGCAGTCTGCGGGGATCGGGACAGGCGCGATCTCGACGGGGCCGAGCCAATTCTCATGTTCGGAGATTGGCAGCATCATTGCTTCGTCGAGCGTGGCAAACTCAGGCCAGTAATCGAACAGCCATAAGGACCTGTCCGCAGTGTCGAACGTGTAGATCACCACCGGTCCCTTCGCTACCCGGCGCATTTCCGACAGTCCTTTCGGCTGGTCGGTCCAGTGATGCACCGTCAGCACCGCCATCGCCGCATCGAAGCTGTTGTCGGCGAAGGGCAGGGCTTCAGCATGGCCCTGAACGACCGGAGCCGATCCGGCGGGCCGCTGCGCGATCATTTCCGCCGAGGGTTCGAGCGCGGTGACCTGCCGGTCCGTCGGCTCGTAATTGCCGGTTCCCGCACCGACATTGAGCACGGTTTTCGCATCGCCAAGAGCAGCGTGAATCTGCGCGGCGATGCGCGGATCGGCCTTTCTCAGGTTGGAATAGTCGACGCCGATCCGGTCGTAGATCGCTGGATCGCCGCTCACTGGCCCGCAGCGTTCAGCCGCTCGATCTGCGCTGGCTCCAGTTTTAGCGAAACCGCCGCGACGAGATCGGCAAGCTGTTCCACAGACGTCGCGCTGGCGATAGGTGCGGCAATGCCCGGTTGCTGCAACTGCCATGAGATCGCGACATGGGCGGGCCTTGTGCCCAGTTCCGCTGCCACTTCGCGAACGGTTGCGAGAACGTCCCAGCCGCCATTCGCCGCCGCGCCCGCCAGCATGCCTGCTCGGGCATTGCCTTCCCAGTCCGCCTCCGACGCATATTTGCCCGAAAGGAACCCTGCGGCCAGAGCGAAGTAGGGCATGACGGCGATGCCTCGAGCAACGCATAGAGCCTGTAATGCGCCTTCGTAGTTGCCACGCGCGACAAGGTTGTATTCGGGCTGGAGGACAGTGAAGCTCGTCGCGCCCATTTGCGCCGCCTTGTCCAGAATCGCCGTGAGGCGATCCGCCTCATAGTTCGAAGCGCCAATTTCGCGCGCCTTCCCGCTCTTCAGGGCAGCGTCGTAAGCCTCCACCGCTTCATCGAGCGGAGTCGTCGGATCGTCGCGATGGGCATAATAGAGATCGACATAGTCGCTGCGCAGCCGCTCCAGCGAGGCATCCAGCGCGGCGGAAACCGCTTCGGGCTTCAGCTTGCCCTCGCCGGGTCCGAGTCCGGTCTTCGTACCGACCAGAATGTCGCCGCGCACACCCCGGCTTTCCATCCATTCGCCGATCAGCGCCTCGGACTCGCCGCCCTTGTTGCCGGGGACCCAGGCGGAATAGACTTCGGCCGAATCGATCATCCTGCCGCCCGCTTCGTAGAAGGCATCGAGCACGACGAAGCTCTGGTCGCGGTCGCAGGTCCAGCCGAACACGTTGCCGCCCAGCACGAGCGGCAGGCCGCCAATCGATGGGTGCGCGTCAGCCAAGGAACTTCTCCTTGAGGTGATACAGAGCCAGCGCCGCCTTGGCCGCTTCGCCGCCCTTGTCCTTCTGCTTCGGGTCGGCGCGGACCAGCGCCTGCTGCTCGTTCTCGACCGTCAGAATCCCGTTGCCGATGGCCACGCCGTCCATGGTCAGCGCCATCACCCCGCGTGCGCTTTCGCCGGCGACGATCTCGAAGTGGTAAGTTTCGCCGCGAATGACGACGCCGATCGCGACATAGCCATCGTATTGCTCGCTTTCCTCGGCGAGGCTGATCGCGCCGGGGATTTCGAGTGCTCCGGGCACGGTGAGCACTTCGGCCTCGTGCCCGTCGGCCTCCAGCGCGGCTTTCGCACCGGCGACCAGCATGTCGTTCAGATGATCGTAGAAGCGCGCCTCGACGATGAGGAATTTTGCCATGATGTCTGCCTCCTAGTCGAACGGCCGCTGGCCAACGATGTTGAGGCCGTAGCCCTCCAGCGCCACCAGCGAATGCTCCGTATTGGTCAGCAGGACCATGTCGTGAATCCCCAGTTCGGCGAGGATCTGCGCGCCCACGCCATAGTCGCGCATGTCCTCCATCTTGGGGAATTTGCCCTGTAGCAGGCCCAGCTTCAGGTCGATCACCTTGGCGAAGGAATTGACCAGTGGCTTGTTGAGTACGACGATAACGCCGTTGCCCTCCTCGGCGATGATTTCCATCGACCGGCTGAGCAGCGATGCGCGGGTGCCCAGTTCTCCGAAGATGTCGGGGAAGAACGCCAGCGTGTGCATGCGCACCAGAGTTGGCGTTTCCGGAATGACGTGGCCCTTGACCAGCACAATCGTCTCTTCCTGAGTCGCAGAATTGAAATAGACGCGCGCGCGCCACTGGCCGCCCCACTTGCTCTCGAAGCTGTATTCGCGCTGCATTTCGACCATGCGGTCATGCTTGCGGCGATAGGCAATGAGATCGCGGATCGTGCCGATCTTGAGGTCGTGCAGGCGCGCGAAAGTGACGAGATCGCTCAGTCGGGCCATGGTGCCGTCCTCGCGCATG
>JAGREJ010000260.1 GCA_020446595.1 Novosphingobium sp.
GTCCGGCAAAGTGCCGTTCTCGCATCTGATCTATCCCCTGCCGATCACTGGCGGACTTGGCGTTCATCTGACGCTCGACATGGCCGGACAGGCGCGGTTCGGCCCCGATGTCGAATGGATAGGCGAGCGCGACTACGCCGTCGATCCGGCGCGGCGCGACGAATTCGTGGCTGCCGCGCGGCGCATCTGGCCGGGTCTCGAAGCAGAGCGCCTGACGCCCGCCTATGCCGGTATCCGGCCCAATATCGGCGGGCCGAATGCGCCGCAAATGGCCGATTTCCGCATCGACGGGTCGGGCCAACACGGCCTGCCCGGCCTCGTCTGCCTGTTCGGGATCGATTCGCCGGGGCTGACTTCAAGCCTCGCGATCGGCGATCACGTGGCGGCAATCCTCGCCTAACCCCACTCGTCCATTGCCAGCAGTTCCAGCAGGGCCGCGTTGAAGCCCTCGGGGCGCTCGTACATCGCCCAGTGCCCGGCTCCATCGACCACGCGAAACTCAAGCTGTGGATGCCGTGAGCGGATCGCCGCTTCCTGCACCGCCGGATCGAAGTGCGGCAAGTCATGCTCGCCCCAGATCGCCGCGAGCGGCACATTCACCTCCGGCAGCACATTGAGCAGCTTGTCGGGCACGACCAGTTCGCCGCTGTCCATCCGCGCCAGCTTGCCGTTGTGCACCTGTTGCCAGATGGCGGCATCGTCGACTGCTTCGCGGGAATGGAGCATCATGCCGAGCAGGTTGAGGCGCAACCGTTCGAGCAGGTCTTCGCCGGTAAGGCCGCGGATGGAACCGATGTCGAAATTACCGATAGGCGTATCGAGCCCGCCGGTATCGACCAACACCAGCCGCCTGACCACTTGCGGTTCGTAGGCAGCGGTATGGGCAAGACACACGCCGCCAGCCGAAAATCCAGTGAGATCGATGGCAACGCCCTCGCCGACGATTTCCGCGATCCCCGCCGCCACCGCGCGCGAAATGGCATGGTGGTCGTGGGCATCAGGCACGGCGCTCTCGCCATGACCGGGCATATCGCAGACCATCAGCATGCGGTGGCGAGACAATTCGGGAATATTGCGAAGCCAGTGCTGCCAGGCGCCGCCCGCACCATGCGCGAGCACCAGCGGCTCACCCTCGCCCCAGATGCGCCAGACCATCGTTCCTTCGCCGCAAGGCGTTTCCACGCGCCGAGACTGCGCGTCCAGGTCTAGCACCTCGTCCGGAATCTTCGCGGCAATATCCGCCGGTCCAAATGTCATCGCTCCCCTTCCGCTGTTGCGCGCATTGACGCCAACGGCCTTTTCGGCAAATCGCCGTGCTGTCAATTGCCTGACCCGAGAGCGCATGTCCGAGCCTGAGTCCACCTACCCGCAATTCCCGCCCGGCTTCTGGCGGCGGGTGGTGCTGCATCCGGACAAGGGCTGGATCGGCGGTGCGATCGAGGACGACATGCACCATTTCCGCATTCGCTTCGATCATTCCGACGGTGTGATCGTCGCGGCGCGGTCCAGCGCCTTGCGCCACCCCTGGACAGGGTGCGGCGGCGCGCCCGGACATATCGTCGAACGGCTGACCGGGGATTCGCTTGCCGAAGTCGCAGGCCGCGACCCGAAGGAGCACTGCACCCACCTGTTCGATCTCGCGGTGTTGATGGCGGCTCACGCCGGAGACACGGCACCGCTGGTGTTCGACATGCGGGTCGCCGATGCGGCCGATGGACGCACCACCGCGACACTCCACTGCAATGGCGAGGAGCGGCTGCGCCTCAACCTCGATGGCACGGTCATCGCCGCGCCCGAGCCTTATGCCGGTCTCGACCTCAAGCAGGTCTCGCGGTGGAAGCACGACCTCGATGCCGAAACCGCCGAACTGATGGTGATGCTGCGCCGCGCCGTCTACGTCTCGAGCGCACGGCAATACATGGGGAAAATGCCCGCCGGGATGCATGGGGCGCAATCGCCGCTCGCCCGGCACGCGCCGTGCTACAATTACCGCGCGCCAGTCGTCGAGGAGACGATCTCGCTTTACGAAACGCAGGACTTCTCGGAGAGCGGGCTTGAACCGCTGGAAAGCCTCGATCCACTGCGCGATTTCGCCGCGCTCTAGGGCCTGTGGGGATACAGCACGCGGCCACGGCCGGAGGCGGAGAACGGTCAGTTCAAGGAACGAGGACGAAGGACATGCTGGCATATTCGAGGACGAGAGACGCAGAAATGGCCGTTTTCCGTCCGGCCCCTTCGGGGTTCGGCCCGGATCGCCCCCGGCATTGTCGCTCGCGCTCGACAGATGCCCAATCTGCCTTCGCTCTCGCTCCGCGCCGGAACCGATCCGGGACACGAACCGTGGCTCGCGCGGTGTATCCCCACAGGCCCTAGACGGTGAACGCCGCTTCGCCCTCCAGTTCCGAAAACCTGTCGCGGCTCGTCTGGTCTATCGCGCTACCCGCAATGCTGACCAACATGGCGACCGCGCTGTTCGGGCTTGCCGACATGTGGGTGATCGGGCGGCTCGGCAACGCCCCCGCGCAGGGTGCGGTCGAGCTTGGCGCGAAATTCATGATGGCGCTGGTCGTGTTCAACTTCCTGCGCACCGGCACCATCGCGCTGACGGCACAGGCCGCCGGTCGCGGCGACAAGCAGGAACAGGCCGCCTCGCTGACCCGCTCGCTCGCCGTCGCGCTGGTCATCGGACTGGCGCTGCTCGCGGCAAGGCCGTGGGCGATTGGCTGGGGCCTTGCCGCGCTCGAAGCGCAAGGCGAGGTCGCGCGCCATGCCGCCGACTATGTGGGAATACGCTACTGGGCAGCGCCCGCCTGGCTGGCGAGCGCGGTGCTGACCGGTTGGCTGATCGGCCAGCGCCATGTCAGGATGGTCCTCGCCGTGGAGATCATGGCCAACCTTGTCCACATCGGCCTCGACGTGCTGTTCGTGCTTGGGCTTGGCTGGGGTGTTTCGGGCGTGGCGCTGGCGACAGTCAGCTCCGAGGGACTCAAGCTGCTCCTGCTGGTGCTCGCGGTTCGCCGCGTGCCGGCCTCGCGGCTCGCCCTGGCCAGCCTGCGCCATGCCGCGACATGGGAGCGCCCGGCACTGGCGCGCCTGTTCGCGATGAACCGCGACCTGTTCCTGCGCACCGTGCTGCTGACCGGCGCGATCATGCTGTTCGCGCGCGCCGGCGCGCAGCAGGGCCCGGTGATGCTGGCCGCGAACGGTGTGCTGTTCCAGCTGTTCATGCTCTCGACGCTGCTGCTCGATGGTTTCGAGAGTTCGAGCCAGGTGCTGTGCGGCGAGGCGCGCGGCGCGAACGAGCGTGAGCGGTTCGTTCAGGTGGTGCGCGTCACGCTGCTGTGGGGACTGGCGACGGGCGTGGCGATCAGCCTGATATATGCAGTGGCGGGAAAGCCCTTCGCCGCCAGTTTCAGCACCGATCCATCGGTGGTCAGAGCGACCGGAGACTACCTGTGGTGGGTCATGCTCCTGCCGTTACTGGGCGTGGTTTCCTTCGTGCTCGACGGCGTGTTCGTGGGCGCGGGCTGGACGCGGGCGATGCTGCTCACCATGGCCACGGCGATGGCGATCTATTGCGCGATGATCTTCATGCCTGCGACTCTCGCCAAAAGCGAACTCTGGCTCGCCTTCAGCGTATTGTTCGTGGTGCGCGCGGCGGGGCAGGTCGCGGTGATGCCGCGCCTGATCCGGAGCAGTTTTACCGCTTCCTGAATACCACCGTCAGGTTGTTGGCGGGCATCTCCACCACCCGCGACAAGGAAAGCCCCTCACCTGCCGCACAGTCCGCAACCGCCTCCAGCTCGCGCAGGCCCCAGCGCGGATCG
>JAGREJ010000261.1:0-2267 GCA_020446595.1 Novosphingobium sp.
CGAGAAATAGGCGCTCCACTGCGCGGGCAGATCCTGGAAGATGTCCGGAAACTGGCGCTCGGTGTGGTCGGTCTTGAAGCGCAGGCCCAGTGGATTGTCGAGCACCAGCCGGGCGATGCGCGGGCTCGCCTTAGTCGCCAGTTCGACCGCCAGCCAGCCGCCGAGCGAGCTGCCAACCACGGTGACGTCGTTCAGGTCCAGCGCCTCGATGAGGTCGAGCACGACATAGGACATGTCATCGACCGACTTGATGAACGATGCCGTCTCGCTGGTGCCGAAGCCGGGCAACGCGGGCATGACCACGCGGTTCGTCTTCGTCAGCGACTGGATCAGCGCCAGTTCGGGGTTCGGCCCTTCGTTGCAATGCAGGTAGAGCACGACGGGACCAGAGCCCTCGTCGAAATACTCGGTTTCAAGCCCCGACAGCGTAATCTGCTTGGGCAAGGCGGCTGGATAATACATCTTGCGGGTTTCTCCCTTTCCCGCCCGCCGACAGCGACAACGTCAATATGCGATGACCACGCAGCGGGTGCCTTATTGTGGCTCGCAAGGTGACTCAAATCGCGCGCGCTGACAACTCGACGCCCCGGAAACCGGCCATTTCCATATATACAGATATGTTTTCGCAATGTGACGCACGGCGCCTTGCGCGGGGTCAGTAGCGCCGCGCCACCGCGAATTCGGCCGCCTGGGCCATGGCGCTGCGCGCCTCGCCAGCCGGGAAGCAGGCAATCGCATCGATGGCGCGCTGTGCGAAATAGCGCGCCCGCTCACGTGTCGCGAGGACTGCATCGTGCCGGTTGATGAGTTCGACGGCGTGAGCCAGATCCTCGTCCTCGGTGCGGAATCCGGCGATGGCGTCGCGCCAAAATCCGCGCTCTTCCTCGCTGCCGCGCGCATAGGCGAGAATCACCGGCAAGGTCATCTTGCCTTCGCGGAAGTCGTCGCCCTTTTCCTTGCCCGATTCGCCACTGTCCGAATCGTAGTCGATGGCGTCATCGACAAGCTGGAAAGCGATGCCGAGATTGCGACCGTAGTCCTCCAGCGCGCGCTCTTCGGCTTCCGAGCATTCGGCCAGCACGGCGGGAACGCGGCAGGCGGCGGCGAACAGCGCGGCGGTTTTTGCGCCAATGATCGAGAGATAGCGTTCCTCGCTCGTCTCGATCTGCCGCTGGGCGGTCAACTGGTCGACCTCGCCCTCGGCAATGATGGCGCTGGCGGCGGAAAGAATCTTGAGCACGCGCAGCGAGCCATCCTCAACCATCAGTTCGAAGGCGCGGCTGAACAGGAAGTCTCCGACCAGCACCGTTGCAGGATTGCCGTAGACGATATTGGCGCTGGCCTTGCCGCGCCGCAGGTCTGAGCCATCGACAACATCGTCGTGCAACAGGGTGGCGGTGTGGATGAATTCGACAGCGGCCGCCAGCTTGTGATGGCGCGTGCCCTGATAACCGCACAGCTCCGCGCCCGCGATCGCCAGCATCGGCCTCATGCGTTTGCCACCACCCGAAATGAGGTGCCCCGCAAGCGCCGGGATCAGCGGAATCTCGCTCTGCATCCGTTCGAGGATCACGGCATTGACCGCGTTCATGCCGGGCGCTGTCAATGTCAGCATCGGCTGCAGCGACGGCTCGCCCCCTCCGGGACGCAGTTGGACGACTTCGGCACTCATGTCGCGCGGCGCATCGCGCTTTGGCGCGGCAATGGCAAGTGCAAAGGTTAATTCACGTCGTTGCGCCCCATGCAATTGGCCGATGACAAGAGGTAATCGCGTCTGCTAGCCGCATGCGTGCAATGACAGAAAACGCCACCATCGACCCGGTGCTCGCCGGATACCGCTCCAGCATCGACAATATCGATGCCGCGCTCATCCACATGCTCGCCGAACGCTTCCGCATCACCAAGGCGGTGGGCACCTACAAGGCGGAGATGAAGCTGCCGCCGAGCGATCCGGCACGTGAGGAGAGGCAGATAGAACGCCTGCGCAAGCTTGCCGAAGCAGCCAACCTCGATCCCGATTTCGGCGAGAAATTCATCCGTTTCGTGATTCAGGAAGTCATCCGCCACCACGAACAGGCGCAGGACAAGGGCTGAACAGTGCCCCGGCGCATGGCCAGTTACGATGGGTCATGCCACTGCGGCGCGGTCCGCTTCACCATCGAGACCGACTTTCCCGAACTGACAACTTGCGACTGCTCGATTTGCCGTCGCAAGAACGCGCTGATGGTCCGGGTTCCCGAGGACTGCATGACGATCCATACGGGCGA
>JAGREJ010000261.1:2365-2560 GCA_020446595.1 Novosphingobium sp.
GACTTCTTCGGGGTCAACGTGTTCTGCCTTGAGAATTTCGATCCGACAGGCATTCCGGTTCGTGCCACAGACGGCAAGGGAATGACCTGAAGGCCTGACTCAGCTCGCGACCCTTGGCAGCTTCAGCCGCACCAGCAGACCGCCCAGATCCTCGCTTTCGTCAAGCTCGACATCGCCGCCATAGATGCGCACCAC
>JAGREJ010000261.1:2660-3628 GCA_020446595.1 Novosphingobium sp.
GGGCCATCGTCCTCGATCCACACTTCGCAATGCTCGGTATTGCCGGGATCGGCATCGATGGTGACGAACACCGAACCGCCGCCGTATTTGGCCGCGTTCTCGATGAGATTGCCGAGGATCTCGTCAAGATCCTGCCGCTCGATGGCGACCGTCGCTTCGCGGCTCCCGTCGAGGTCGAAGCGGGCGCGCTCGTAGAGCCGCGTCACCGCGCGCAGGACAGCCTCGACGCTCTCCCACACCCTCGCACGCGACATGCCGACCGCCCGCCGACCCACCGCCCGCGCGCGCGCCAGATGATGATCGACCTGTCGCCGCATCACTGCCGCCTCGCGGATCACGGTGTCGGCGAGGTCGGGCGCATGGGCCGTCGCAGCGTTCATCACCACGGTCAGCGGGGTCTTGAGCGCATGGGCGAGATTGCCGGCATGTGTCCGCGCTTCCTCGGCCTGCCGCTCGGTATGCGCGAGCAGGGCGTTCAGTTCCTCGACCAGCGGCTGGACTTCGAGCGGCAGCGGTTCTGTCACGCGATTGGTGCCCGTCGCGCGCATTTCGGCAAGGCCGCGCCTCACATGGCGCAACGGATAGAGGCCGTACCAGGTCTGCAGACCCGCCATCAGCATCAGGCCAATGCCGAGGATGATGAAACTGTAGGCAAGGATCCAGCGCGTCTGCGCGATCTGGACATCGAGTTCCTCACGGCTGGCCGCCACGGTAAAACGCCAGTCGGTGTCGCTGCCGGGAAGGACGATCGAACGCTCCATCACCCGCAGCGGTTCGCCCTCGAACTGGCCGCTGTCATAAACGTGCGGTTGCGCGTCGAAGTGATCGCCGCGCGTCTCGAGCGTGCGGTCCCACAGCGAGCGCGAAGGAAAATCCTCGTGCCCCTTGCCGGTGATCTGCCAGTAAAGGCCGCTGTTCGGCTCCAGAAACCGCTGATCGCCAAGCGGCCGGTTGAAGAACACTTCGCC
>JAGREJ010000262.1:0-2275 GCA_020446595.1 Novosphingobium sp.
TGACCTTCGGAGACGGGATGATCGCGATCCGGCTCGATCCGCTCGATCCTCCCTTGCCTGACATGGGCGATCATGCCGCACTGCGCCTCGCACAGGCGGCAATAGGTGCGGTGCTGGCCATCGGCGCCGGGCCTGGCTGCGAAGGTGGTCTGTGTCATGCGTGGCATCCTGTCGCGTCGGGCTGGCGCGGTCAATTTGTCTCGTGCACGATGGACTCGGCGGGCCGCGCCATTATGGTCGCGGCAAAACCAGTGAGGAATGCCGATGACCGACCCCGTTCGCCAGCTTGTCGAGGAACGCCCGACGATGTTCGACCATCGTTTTGCCGGGATGAAGCCCAGCTTCACGGTGAGCGAGGGCGTATATGGCGTCGAGTCGATCTCGAATGTCTATCTCATCAATACCAGCGATGGAGACATCCAGATCAATGCGGGCATGGGCTTCGAAGCGCCGACGATTCGCGACCAGCTCGCGCCCTATCGCAAGGGTCCGCTGCCTTACCTGATCCTCACGCAGGGCCACGTCGATCATGTCGGCGGCGTTTCGCAACTGCGCCAGCCCGAGACGAAGCTGGTGGCGCAGGAGAACAATCCGGAGTGCCAGAAGGACGACCTGCGGATCATGGGCGCGCGTAATCGCCAGTCGCAAATCTGGTTTCCCGCACCCAACAAGATCAACGCCGATTTGCAGGAGAAGGTCACTTACGTTGTCCAGGACCGGCCCACGCCCGACATCACCTTCGAGGATCGCTTGGAGATCGACCACGGCGGCGTGAAACTGGAGCTGCTATCGGTGCCGGGCGGCGAAACCATCGATTCGATCGCGATCCACATGCCGGGGCGCGGCATCGTCTTTTCGGGCAACATGTTCGGGCCTCTGTTCCCGCATTTCCCGAACATCCATACGATCCGGGGCGACAAGTACCGTTTCTGGGAGGCTTATCTGGGCTCTCTCGAACGGGTGAGGGCGCTCGAACCGGAGATTCTCGTGACCGGGCATTTCCTGCCGGTGGTCGGCAAGGACCTGATCCGTGCCTGCCTCGACAGGCTGCACGATTCGGTGAGCTACGTTCATCAGCAGACGTTGGACGGGATCAACGCCGGCAAGGACATCTTCACGCTGATGCGCGAGGTGACGCTTCCCGATAACCTCTACATTGGGCAGGCCTACGGCAAGGTCAGCTTCTGCGTGCGCACTGTGTGGGAGCAGTACATGGGCTGGTTCCACGGCGAGCGGACGAGCGAATTGCTTTCCGTCCAGCCGCACCATGTCGCTGGCGAGCTTGCCGCGATGGCGGGCACCGATGCGGTGCTCGCCAAGGCCCGTACCGCGCTCGAGAAGGGCGATACCGAGCGCGCAATGGCGCTGACCGAGGCGGTGCTGGCGGCCGAGCCCAGCAACGCGGCGGCGCTCGATCTCTCCGTGGCGATCCACGAGGCGCTGCTGGCAGGACCGCATGGCGCGGAGAATTTCTGGTATGCGGGCTGGCTGCGCCACCAGATAGCCGAGAACAAGGCAGGTCGGCCCGGAGGCAAGCCGTGAGCGGCAACAAGATCCGCATCGAGGATCTCGCCGAACCGCAGCTTACCGAAGCCCAGCAGGGCGCGATTGCCTATATGGAAGCCAATCCGGTCGAGATCAGCGAGGAGATCGTCCTCGCCGCCGCGCGCGAACGCACCGGCCTTGACGATTTCGGCCCGGACGATTTCCGCATTCGCCTCAACCGGCTGGTCGAGGAGTGGAACGCCGATACGAGAATGCGGCAGGTCAACCGCATGATCCTGCGCGACATGGTCATTCGCCATGCCAGCAATCGCTTGCTGGCGCAGGACTATCGCAAACAGCATCCCGACTACGCGCAGGAAAAGATCGACCGCCCGATCATCGTCGTTGGCCTGCCACGTTCGGGAACGACGCACCTGCTGAACCTGCTCGGATCGGACAGCCGCTTGCGTTCGCTGCCGCTGTGGGAAGTCAACGAACCGCTGCCCAATCCCATCGAGCCGCCGCGAGAGGACGGGCTCGATCCGCGCTGGGTGCGAACCAACGAGCAGTGGGAGATGATGAGCGCGAATTCGCCGCTCACCGCCGCGATGCACCCCATGGAGCCCGATCATTTCCACGAAGACCTTGAGCTTATGTGCCCGGACTTCGCCTCCTACAATTACGAATGGATGAGCAATGTGCCCGGCTGGCGCGATGCCTCTTATGCCGAGGACCAGACCCCGCATTACCGCTACCAGAAGGAAATGTTGCAGATCATGCAGCACTTCGC
>JAGREJ010000262.1:2360-3784 GCA_020446595.1 Novosphingobium sp.
GTGGTCATCACCTATCGCGATCCGGTCGACGCGATCCAGTCCGCCATCACCATGATGGGCTATGGCGCACGCATGCGTTATCCCGAAGTCGATCGCCAGTTCCTGCTCGAATACTGGACCGAACGGGTCGATCACCTGCTGCGCGCCTGCGTGCGCGACCGCGACGTGTGGCCCGAAGCGCAACGGGTCGACGTGCCCTTCGATGCCTTGATGAAAGACCCGATGCATTTCGTGCGCCTGACGCACGCCAAGGCGGGCATGGAAACCACCGAAAAGGCCGTCGCCGAAATGGAGCATTTCGTTGCCACCCATCCGCGCGACCGGTTCGGGCAGGTGGTCTACGATCTCGAAGGCGATTTCGGGGTCAGCCGCGAAAAATTGCGCGAACGCTTCGGCTACTATTTCGATGCCTTTCCGCAAGTGGCGGTGAGTTAGGCGCGAACCAACGACAATTTGAGATCAGGAGAGGTTGAACAATGTCGCAGATTGAAAGCCCGCCCCGGACCGAACTTCTGAAGGCCAGCGACGAAGAGATCGAGGAAGCGGTCAAATTCGCCGATGTCATGGCGCTACGCGCTCTGCTTTACCAGCTCACCGCCGACGAGGAGCTGAAGAACCTGGAACTCAAGACCGTTCTGGGCGGCTATCTCGAACGGCAGGTGCTGGCCAATCCCGAGGATGTCGAAATGGTGCGGGGCAAGGCCGCGCAATTCCTGAAAGACTACCGCGACAGCGGGGCAGGGCCGCTCGACATCGGCCCGCGCGACCGCCTGCCCGAAAGCCTCGGCCTGATGCGGGGCGAAGTCATCCCGGAATCCTCGCTGGGCCTCTATATCGAGGAGACGGCGCTCGATCCGTGGGTGCGTTCGCTGCAATGGCGCGAAGAACCCGATCCCGAACGGCTGAAAGACTTCAAGGTCGTGATTGTCGGCGCGGGCATGGGCGGGCTGGTCTCGGCGCTGCATCTCAAACGCGCGGGCATCCCCTACACCGTGATCGAGAAGAACCCCGGCGTCGGCGGCACCTGGTATGAAAACCGCTATCCCGGCTCGCGCCTCGATTCGCCCAGCCGCTCCTATACGCATCTGTTCGGCGTGGACTTTCCCTATGCCAACCCGTTCTCGCCGTGGTCGGAAAACCAGCGTTATTTCAGTTGGGTCGCCGACTTCTTCGATCTGCGCAAGGACATGGTGTTCGAGACGGAGGTCCATTCGCTCACCTGGGACGAGAAAGCGTCGGAGTGGGAAATCGTCACCTCGGACAAGAGCGGCAAGGAGACGGTCCTGCGCGCCAATGCGGTGATGACTTCGGTCGGCTTCCTCAACCGGCCCCGACTGCCCGACATCGAGGGGCGTGAGAGCTTCGAGGGCGAGGCGTATCACACGGTCGAATGGCCCGACCATGCCACCATCAAGGACAAGCGC
>JAGREJ010000262.1:3837-6099 GCA_020446595.1 Novosphingobium sp.
CACGTCACCGTGTTCCAGCGCACCCCGCAGTGGGTGTTCCCGGCTCCCGGATACCGTTCGCCATTTGCGCCGCAAGTCTACTGGCTCAACCGGAATTTCCCGTTCTATACCAATTTCATGCGGCTCGGGAGCGGGTCGGCGGCGGCCTTCGAGGACGTCACCCGGATCAATCCCGATTTCGACGATCCGCATTGCTGTTCGGCCAGCAACAAGATCGCGCGCGACGTCGCCGTGGGCTTCCTCGAGAGCAAGCTCAAGGATCCGGAACTGGTCGCCATGATGACGCCCGAGCACCCGGTATGGTCCGCGCGCCCGATCCAGGTCGATCCCGAATACTGCATCCTCGATGCGATCCAGCGTGACAATGTCACGATGATTACCGACGGCATCCGCCGGATCAACAAGACCGGCATCGAAACCATGGACGGCAGGCAGATCGATGTCGATGTGATCGCCTATGCGACCGGTTTTCATGCCAATGACTACCTGTTCCCGATGAAGGTCACCGGGCGCGACGGCCAGACGACTGAGGACCTGTGGAAGGAAGGCGGCGCGCGCGCCTACCGCACCTGCATGATGCCAGGCTTCCCGAACCTCTTCGCGATCTACGGTCCCAACACCAATGGCGCGCTATCGCCGGCCACCTTCCACGAAATGGTTGCCTGCTTTGCCCTGCAATGCATGGAAGAGCTGATTCTTGAAGGCAAGAATTCGGTCGAGGTGAAGCCAGAGCCTTATTGGCAATTCGCCAAGATGATCGACGAGGAGAACAACACCAGGGTGTGGAGCGATCGCCGCGTCCAGAGCTACTATTGGTCGAAGCACGGTCGCTCGGTGACGATGAACCCGCTCGGTGGACCGCAGATGTGGGCGCTGCTACGCAAACCCAGCTTCGAGGATCTGGAAATCGCCTGAGGGCGGCGATCAGTCGCCTTCCGCGAATACCTTCTCGCGGTAGACCTCGCCGATCTTCTTGCCGTCCTCGAAGTAGCCATGGCCGTAGTCGCCCTGAATGGTCGATCGGATCGTGTGGCGTTCGTATTTCGGATCGCAGCCCTCGACTGCGTGCAACATGCGGTGGTTGTCCCAGATCAGCATGTCGGTGGGCGACCAGTCATGCCAGTAGGCGCTGGTGCCATGCCCCATTTTGTTGATCTGGTGGCAGACGTCGTCGAGCAGTCTGTCTCCCTCGGGATCCTCGTGGTGCTCGATGCCGAATGTCATCCATGAGCCGACGTGCATCACCTTCTCGCCGGTCTCGCGGGTCCAGACCGCCGGGTGCATGGCGCGAGGGAAGATCGCCACTTCTTTCAGCAGATCCTGAGTAATCGGCATGTCGCCGCCCTCGAGCTCAAAATTGACGCCGTAGCGCATCTTCGAGAGCCGGGTGTCGAGCGTGTAGATGACATTGAGGCCCTCGATCCTCTCGCGCAGTTCCCTGGGGAACTGGCGATAGCACTCGATCCCGTCCATGAAGCCGGTCCGACCCTTTTCGGGAGGAGCCACCGCGCAGCGCAACACGCCCGCGTAGTTCAGCTCGTCGTTGTAGCAATGATCGAAATGCCAGGGCGAATAGCGGGTCAGAACCTCTCCATCCATGCGCACGAAGCCGCCCGAATAGGGGCCGGTCGTATCCGCAGGATCGTAATGCATGTCGATAACGCCATGCTCGTCGTCGCCGGTTTCCTCGTCGCGCGGCGTGGTCTGGGTGGGATGGTCCTTGAGCGGGCCGAATACCTTGCTGAGCGCAACCTGCATTTTGGCGGTCGGCTCCATGTCCTTGAACACCAGCAGCCCGCGTTCCCTGAACAGTTCGCGCAATTGTTCGCGCGCGTGCTCATCCTCCAGCGTTTGCCAGGTAACGCCGCGCACCTGTGAGCCGAAGCTGAGATCGCCGGGTAGGTTTTCAACGGTGAACTGCGCCATGTGCATCCTGCTCCCGCGTTTCATGCCTTTTGTGTAACCGATTATCTCACTGCTGCGATCCGCTGTCCAGAACCCCGTCAGACGGCCTAGACCGTCGCTACGGGCGTTGCCGGAGAACCTGCCGCTCCGGGCAAGCGAAGCGGCGGTGCAGTCAACAGGAAGGCATGACGGCCCTTCGCGTCGAGATATTCGGCAAGCTCGGTGAGCCACCACAGTTCGCCGAGGTGGACGCCAAGCCTGAAAAGACAGCGGTCGTGCAGCGGCAGCATGCCGCCGGGGCCGGTGCCGGGATTGGCGAGGTCGAAACCCTCGACCGCCTGATTGTCCGAGATGACG
>JAGREJ010000263.1:0-3442 GCA_020446595.1 Novosphingobium sp.
CGTCGCCAGTAGCCCTCGCCAAGCGCGATACCCCAGTCGTTGGGCTCGTGCGCGTGCTCTGATTCGGTGCGGAAGTCGATAACTGTGCGGATGCCGCGCTGGTCGAGATGGGTCCGGTCGGCCTCGGTCAGGCGGTTCATCGAGCCCGAACGAAACAGGTGGCCCCACTTAACGTGCCGACCGCCCGCCGCCGGATAGCCGCCCATGTCCCGGAAATTGACCCCGCCTTCGAGCGGCAGCAGGCGCTTTGCCAGATCCTCGTCGACAATGTCAGTCACGCGTTGAGCCCCCCGTTGATCGAAATGACCTGCCCGGTGATCTTGGCGGCTCCGGGGCCGCACAGGAATACGGTCATCGGTGCGATGTCCTCCGCCGTCGGCAGGCCGAGCGAGGCGCGCCGTTGCGCCGTCTTCATGCGCTCGGGCCCGATCCGGGCGACGATGTCGCTGCCCTCGACATAGCTCACCGAAATGACATGGGCGCGGATGCCGTCACGGCCCGCCTCGCGCGACAGGTTACGCACGAAGCCTACACAGGCCGCGCGCACCGTGCCGATCGCCGTCTGGTGAGGGGCGGCGAATATTCCGGCGTCGGAAATGAACGAAATGATCGTGCCGCCCAGAACCTTCAGGTGCGGGTATGCGGCATGGGCCAGCCGCAGCATCCAGCCGGTCGAGACGTCGTAGAACGGCGTGAAGGCGGATGGATCGGTGTCGGGGAACAGGCCCCGGATGCCTTCAACCCCCGATGCGACGCAATCGACCACTGCATCGATCCGCCCGAAGCGTTCGGCCACGTCGGCAACCAGCGAGATCGCACAATCGGGCGCGAAGACGTCCGCCTCGAAGCATTCGATGGTGCCCAGCGCGCCAAGCTCCGCTTCGAGCCGCGCCAGCTTCTCCGGCGTCTTGCCGTGCATCGCCACGGCCCAGCCTTGCGCCAGCGCCTCGCGCGCCGTCGCCTGACCGATCGAGCCAGAGCCCCCGGCGATCAGCATCACTGGCTTGTCAATCATATCCATAGTCGCGCTGTTCGCCGTGGGCGAGATCGCTGAACTTGGTGAACTCGCTCTCGAAGCGCAGCTGGACCATGCCGGTCGAGCCGTGACGCTGCTTGGCGACGATGACTGCGGCCTTGTTCACGACGTCGAGGTGCTTCTGTTCCCACTCGTTGTATTTCGCCACCACGTCCGCCGAGCTCGTCTCGTCCGGCGTCTGCGGTTTGACCGCATCGTGGTAATATTCCTCGCGGAAGATGAACCACACCATGTCGGCGTCCTGCTCGATAGAGCCGGATTCGCGCAGGTCGGAGAGCATCGGGCGCTTGTCTTCGCGGCTTTCGACCGCGCGGGAGAGCTGCGAGAGGGCGATTACCGGAACGCTCAGTTCCTTGGCGAGCGTCTTGAGGCCGCGGCTGATCTCCGAAATCTCGTTGACGCGATTGTCGTTGGCCCTGCCGGAGCCTTGCAGCAATTGCAGGTAGTCGACAACGATCAGGCCAATGTCATGGCGGCGCTTCAGGCGGCGCGCGCGAGTGCGCAAGGCGGCGATGGAAAGCGCGGGGGTATCGTCGATATAGAGCGGCAATTCGGCGAGACGCTGGCTGGCGAAGGACAACTGCTGGAAATCGTCGCGGCTGATCCGGCCCATGCGCAGCTTTTCGGAACTGATGCGCGACTGTTCGGCAAGGATGCGGGTGGCAAGCTGGTCCGCGCTCATTTCCAGACTGAAAAAGGCAGTGGCCGCGCCGACTGACTGATCGCGCGGGATGCCGTCGTCGAGGTCGCGGCGCAGCCGTTCGGCGGCATTGAAGGCGATATTGGTGGCAAGCGAGGTCTTGCCCATGCCGGGCCGTCCGGCGACGATGATGAGATCGGAATCGTGCAGCCCGCCGATCTTCTCGTTGAGGTCGGAAAGGCCCGTGGTCTTGCCCGAGATGTGACCGCCCGAATCGAGTGCGCGCTGGATCTGCTGGATCGCCGTCTGGGTCGCGCGCCCGAAGCTGGTCGCCTCGTTCTGCCCGGAGACACCCTCGGCCACCTGATAGAGCGCCGATTCGGCCTGCTCGATCTGTTCGAGCGGCTCGACCGATTCGCTCGTGTCCATGGCCGATTCGACCAGCCCGCGACCGACCGCGATCAGCTCGCGCAGCAGGGCAAGGTCGTATATCTGCGAGGCCAGTTCGCGCGGGGCAAGCAGGCCCTGTCCGTCAGCGGTAAGCCGCGCCAGATAGGCGACGCCGCCCAGTTCCTTGAGCGCCTCGTCCGCCTCGAAATAGGGCTTCAGGGTGACGGGCGTGACCACCGCCTTGCGATCGAGCAATTGCAGCACGCGTTCGAAAATGCGCGCGTGGATGGGCTCGAAGAAGTGCGCGGGAACAAGCGCAAGCGGCAGTTCCTCGATCACCCGGTTGTCGATCAGCACCGCGCCAAGAAAAGCGGCTTCGGCCTCGACATTGGCGGGCAGCGAGCGAATCGCATTGCCTTGCCCGCCATCGGCGGCGGGGCGGATGAGAAGGTCTTCGGAGGGCATCGTGCTCTTTCAATGCGCGTGGCGGGCCTTCGCGGCAAGCGACATTCGCAAGTCAATTTTTCCCCAGCTTGTGGATGGGCAGCGAAACACTTGCCCCGCAGTGTCACGCTTCTGTAAAGCCGCCCGATGTCCGATCCGCGCATCACCCATATCGAGCTAGACGAAGCGACGATCCTGTGGCGCAATGCCGACATCGAGCAGGAGCGGCGGATCGCAATCTACGATCTGATCGAGGACAATTCGTTCAAGCCGCTGCGTGCTTGGGAAGCGGGCTACACCGGGCCATACCGGCTCAAGCTGGCGGTCAGCGACGGTCGGCTGGCGATGGACATTTCCGACGAAGCGGACAACCCGCTGGAAAGCCTTTTGCTTGGCCTCGGGCGGTTCCGCCGCCCGATCCGCGAATACTTCGCGATTTGCGAATCATACTACCAGGCGATCCGCAAGGCGACGGCGCAGGAAATCGAAACCATCGACATGGCGCGGCGCGGGGTTCACGATCAGGCCGCCGAACTGCTGGTCGAGCGGCTCGAAGGCAAGGTCGAGACCGATTTTCCGACCGCGCGGCGGCTTTTCACGCTGATATGCGTGCTGCATATCCGGGGCTGAGGAACAGGGCCTAGGGGAGGATCGATGGCGGCGCGGCGCAACAAGATGCGGATGCGGCTCGCGGGCGCGTTGCTGCTGATCGGGCTGATCAGCGGTGCTGTCGGCTGGTGGCAGATGCACAACTGGAAGCCGAAGCGCGCCGCCTATCCGGTTCAGGGCGTGGAAGTCGGCGCCGGGGACGGAACGGTCGACTGGAAGGCGCTCAAGGCGACCGGGGCGGACTTTGCCTATGTCGATGCCAGCGCAGGCGCCTTTGCCCGCGATCCGGGCTTCAGCCGCAACTTCAGGCAGGCGCGCGAAGC
>JAGREJ010000263.1:3518-5835 GCA_020446595.1 Novosphingobium sp.
GTGCCGCGTGACGAGGCTATGTTGCCGACAGCGGTCGAACTGGAGAGCACTGCCGACCTGTGCCCCGTCGCCACCAGCGACGCCGAGGTCGAGAGCGAACTGATGATCTTCCTCAACCAGGTCGAAACCCATACCGGCCAGCACACGCTGCTCAAGATCGGGCAGGAATTCGAGGCGCGGCACGCCATGGCCGCCAAGATCGAGCGCAACCTGTGGCTGGAGCGCGATATATTCGAGCCTGACTATGCCGGGCGTCCCTGGACCCTGTGGACCGCGAATACGGCGCTTGCCAGCGATCATGTCGCCGAGCGATTGCGCTGGGTCGTGGCGCGGCCATGACTGTTTCGCGCGAGAAACTGCTGAAGCAGGCGCGCGAGGCGGCCGCGCATGCCTATGCACCCTATTCGCAGTTCGCCGTCGGTGCGGCGCTGGCCTTTGAGGATGGCGCGGTCGTAACCGGAGCCAATGTCGAGAACGCCAGCTATGGCCTGTCGCTCTGCGCCGAAGCACTGGCCTTGTCGAAAGCGATGAACGAGGGACGGCGCGGCGGGCTGCTGGCCGTGGCGGTCGTGGGTCTTGCTGCGGGCCAGGGCGCGGTCACGCCCTGCGGACGCTGCCGCCAGATGCTGAGCGAAATGGCGCAGTTGGGTGGCACCGATCCCGTGGTCTGGTCGGGTGGCGGCGACGAAGCAATAGAAGTGCGGCTTTCGGCGCTCTTGCCGATGGCCTTCGGTCCTGACAATTTGAAGGACTGACTTCCCGAAAGGTTGCCAGCGATGGACCTGATCCCACACGTCCCGCTCACCGATTTCGATCCGGGCCTGCTTCTGCGGCTTGGCGCGGCGGCCCTGATCGGTCTGCTGCTGGGGCTGGACCGGGAGCTGCGCGGCCATGCTGCGGGAATGCGCACCCATGGCCTGGTCTGCCTTGCCGCAGCAATCGTCACAATTTCGATATTCGATCTCTATTTCCGGCTGAACGGCAAGAGGATGGATCCGCTGCGCCTGTTCGAGGCGACCGGCGCCTTTGTCGGCATCATCGGTGCGGGCCTGATAGTGTTCAGCAAGGGCAAGGTTCACAATCTTACCACTGCGGCAAATCTGTGGCTGGCGGCTGCGGTTGGCATCGCTTGCGGAGCGGGCCAATGGCCGCTGGTGGCGATCGCGTGCCTTATCGCTTTCGTATTGATGACGTTGCTGCGGCTGATCGAACCCAAGGACCAGGACCGGGACAGGTTCTAGGCTGGACTATCCAGCCACTCCAGCAGTGCGCCCAGGCAATCCCGGCCCAGCCTCTTCGAGCGTTCCGGGCTCCAGCCCTGCCGCTGGCACGGCGCGGCATTGTGGTCCTTGAACGGCATTTCCAGCGTCATGGCCACGCAGCCGAAACGTTGCGCGACCTGATTGGTCGCCATGGCCAGATTGCCCTTGCCCGCAGTCGCGACGGGATAGCCGAGGGCTGTCTGAAAATCCGGCGTGCGACGATCGAGGATCGTCTTGTAGCGTTCGTAACCTTCCCTTTGGCCGTCGCGCAGGTCGGGAATGCCCTCGAAGCCGGCAAGGAAGTTGCCCGGGATCGCCTCGTCGCCGTGCACGTCCATGAAGAAATCGACCCCGCTCGCGTCCATCGCCTTGCGGATCGCGACGACTTCGGGCGATTTCTCCGCGCTCGGTTCCGCCCATTCGCGGTTGAGATTGGTACCGGCGGCATTGGTGCGCAGATGCCCTCGAAACGATCCGTCGGGATTGGCATTGGGGACGATGTGGAACTTGCACTTGCGGCGCAACTCGCGCCCGACCGGATCGGTGGAATCGGTCAGTGCGTCGAGCGCGCCTTCCATCCACCACTCCGCCATGGACTCGCCGGGGTGCTGGCGTGCGATCAGCCAGACCGTCTTGCCGCCGCTGCCCATGGTCAGGCAATCGATGGGCCTGCCGTCTAGACTGGTCCCGAGGCTCGCATGAGACACGCCGCTGCAGGTCGCCGCGCGCGAGACCAGATCGTGATGACGCTCTAGCGAATAGGGCGCGAAATAGGCGAACCAGGCGAGATCGCCCGGCGGTCGGGCGCGGATGATGAGGGTTCCGTCGTCGGCGCGCTCATCCCAATGGGTATCGGCGCGAAGCCATTCGGTCCGGTCGAACGACATGGCCGCACGATAGTTCGGCCAGCCCATCGGATAGGCCGCGCCGTTGAGGCCGGTGATCCGCAAGGTGATCTCGCGTCCGGCGCAGCCCGAGACACGGAAATGGAACCACTGGTAGAAGTGCGAGCCCTCGTCCTTGCGGATCGTCAGACGGGCCTGCGCGCCGTCAGC
>JAGREJ010000263.1:5958-9143 GCA_020446595.1 Novosphingobium sp.
AGTTTCGCTGCGCCGAGCTGGGTCTGCGCCAGCGGCGAGGAGGCACGCACCGAGAAGCTGGCGCGTCCTTCCCACAATGACTGACCGTTCGCCCTGTTGCGGATCGTCACGGCAAGCCGGGTCTCGACCGTTTCGGGCGGCGGGCCGGACAGGGTGAGGCCCACGCCGACGCCCACGCCCGACCCGTAGCTGCCTGTCGCGCCACCCACGCCGACGCTGACCGGGCTGCCATTGCGGTCGCGTCGGAAGCTTTCGCGTTCGACGGAGACGAGAACCACCGATTCGCTGGACCGCCCGCCCGCGACCAGTTCGGAATAGCCGACCCGCTGCAATTCGCGCGAAACCGCTGCGGCGTAGCTGCGAAATTCGAGACGTTGCGCATCCATGCCCTGGGCCGGCTCCACGGCCACGGTTCCCTGCCCCAGCCGTGCGGTGTCGGGCAGGTGGAAACGGGTGACTTCAACGGGGCCGACAGGTGCGACGCAGCCTGTGACTGCGAGCACGGCAAGCGCCAGGGCGTGTTTCATGCTTCTCATGCTCGCGAAGGTGTGGCGTGCCGGGATGTTGCTGGCAAGAGCCAAGGAATGATTCGACCAGTCGAGGCGCGCTACAACGGTTGACTTTGGCACGGTCTGCGACTAGCTGCGCGGCTTCGCGAGCGAGCCGTTCCGACGGTCTGCCCGTCCAGTATTGCCAGTGAGACATACGATGAAGATTCGCAACAGCCTCAAGTCGCTGAAGGGCCGTCACCGGGACAACCGCGTGATCCGCCGGCGCGGCCGCACCTATGTCATCAACAAGACCAACCGCCGCTTCAAGGCGCGTCAGGGCTGATCGATGATCGGCCGCGATTGGCTCGCGGCTGCCGGAACGAGGGAAAGCCTCCGCGAAAGCGGGGGCTTTTGTCATGTCTGAAGCACACAAAGCCCCGGTGAGGGCGGTTGTCTTCGATGTCGGTCGCGTCCTTTACGAGTGGGACTTGCGGTACCTGTTCGCCAAGCTGATCGACGACGAGGCGGAACTCGACTGGTTCCTTGCCCATGTCGTCACGCCCGAATGGCATTTCGAGCACGATGCGGGCCGGCCTCTGGCCGAAATGGTGCCCGAACGCATGGCCATGTTTCCCGACCATGCCGATCTGATCCAGGCCTACGCCGCGCGCTTCAACGAAACGATCCCTTGCCCGGTCGCGGGTTCCCACGACCTCGTTCGCGCGCTTTCGGCACGAGGTCTTCCCCTTTTCGCGATCACCAATTTCGGCGCGGAGTTCTGGGACCAGTTCCGACCGACCGCGCCGATTTTCGAACTGTTCGAAGATATCGTCGTCTCGGGAGTCGAGAAGATGGCCAAGCCCGATCCGTCCATCTACGAGCTTGCCGCAAGCCGCTTCGGCCATCTACCCGGAGAGATGCTGTTCATCGACGACAACCTCTCCAATATCGAGGCGGCGGCGGCGCTCGGCTGGCAGGTCCACCACTTCACGGCGGCTGGTCGGCTTGGTTCCGACCTGCGCGAGCGCAACCTTATTTCCTGACGACCGCCGCGTTGCACTTGGCGAGATCGTCGGCGTCGAGTTCGCCTTTTGGGCCTTCGAAGCGGCTGACTTCGCCGAACTGCCTGGCAACCTTGCCGCATAGCGAAAGCGCGCGTTCGCCCTTGGCCGGGGCGGAACATCGGTCAGCTTCGCAGCGCCACATCGCGCCATCGATGATCTCGCGCTGCGGCATGTCGAGCGGACTGGCGAGAGTCACGGCATAGACGCCGCGTTCGGCCGCCTCGACCGGGGCGGTGGTTACGGCAAAGCTGGCGATTGTCCCGGCGAGGGCGAGGACTCCGGTCAGCAGGGTGCGCGGCAGCGGCCGCAGAATCGCGGTGGTCAAGGGTCTTCTCCTGTTGCTTGCAACGACTCTGCGGCAGGGCATTCGCGCCGTGCCGATTTACGTTGCGAATCGATACTTATCTTGATAGGTTTTAAGTTGCAACTAGAAATGTAGTTGCAATCTATGCGAATGGGCTTGCAAGAATGGCAAGCCGGAGGACAATCGGGCCATGCCGACCGAATTGCGAGACAGTCTTGCCGAATGCGGGCTTCCCAGCGCGCTGGAAGTGATGGGCGATCGCTGGTCGTTCATGATCCTGCGCGCGGCCTTCAACGGGATCTGCCATTTCGAGGATTTCCTCGAGGCACTGGGCATTGCCCGCAACATCCTGTCCAACCGGCTGTCGGGACTGGTCGACGAGGGAATCATGCAACGCACGGTTTGCGAGCATGACCGGCGCAAGGCCGAATACCGGCTGACCGAGAAGGGCATCGACTTGCTGCCTTCGCTGCTGGCGCTGCGCCAGTGGGGCGAGAAGTATGGGCTTGGTGTCGCCTCGAATCCGGTCCTGGCCGACCGTCGCGATGGCATGCCGATCGGTCCGATCGGCATTCAGGCCCACGATGGGCGTAACCTCGCCTGGCGCGACCTGCAATGGCTTGACCGAAGCGAGATCGGCAAGCCGGCGGGCGATTGCTGCGACTGAATTTGCTTCCTTGGCGCGGTCGCTGCGGATCGCTTGCCGAAGCATCGCCGGGTATTTTTTCGCAGGTGCAGCATTCCTGTTGGCAAGCGGCTCATTATATGTAAGCTTGCATCGACGGGAGCCCCGATGACGGAACAGGACCAGGGTAAGTACGACGAAATGAAATGGCCGGACGGATCGGTCCGCCCCGCCTATGCCGAATACCTCAACTGGTTCGAACAACAGGACGCAGCCCAGCTCCGTCGCAAGGACAAGGAAGCCGAGAGCTTCTTTCGCCGCAGCGGTATCACTTTCAATGTCTACGGCGAGGATGACGCCGAGGAACGGCTGATTCCGTTCGACATGATTCCTCGCATCATCAGCGCACGCGAATGGCGTCGGCTGGCACGGGGCATCGAGCAGCGCGTTCGCGCGCTCAACGCGTTCCTGCATGACCTCTACCACCGGCAGGAGATCGTGCGCTCGGGCCGTTTGCCGGAATGGCTGCTGCGCGAAAACGAAGCCTTTTTGCCGGAAATGGTCGGTCTCACGCCTCCGGGCGGCGTCTATACCCATATCGTGGGCATCGATCTCGTCAGGACCGGGCCTGACGAATTCATGGTGCTCGAAGACAATGCGCGCACGCCATCCGGGGTCTCCTACATGCTGGAGAACCGCGA
>JAGREJ010000264.1 GCA_020446595.1 Novosphingobium sp.
CATCCCTGGTTCATCGGCGTGCAGTTCCATCCCGAGCTGAAGAGCAAGCCGTTCGACCCACATCCGCTGTTCGCGGGCTTCATCGAGGCGGCGCTGGCGCAGGCGCGACTGGTCTGATTGACCTGTCCCTATGGGAGGGACTGCATCAAAACTGTGCGATTCAGTCGCTCTTGACCATTCATGGTAATTGTCAGGACGGGCCAAATAGGTAACTGTAGGGACAAGCCGACGCGGATCGGGGCCTGAAAGTCATTTCCAGCGGATTTTCCCGACTGCGCCGTCACGAGCTGGTGCGTACTGATCGCCACAAGCGACCCGGGCGTTCAGGCGAACCGGGCGACGCCTGGTCGTCGCGGGGGTGAGCCGACCCGGGCTCACCCCCACCATTTTCATTCAAATGATTGCAGTGCGCGGTCAGGCCGCGGCGCTGGCGTCCTTGTCATCGGTGTCGACGACCTCAAGATGGGTCTGGCCGCCAATCGCGATCTTCTTGGGCTTCACCGCATCGGGCACCTCGCGCACGAGGTCGATCACGAGCAGGCCGTCGGCAAGGTCGGCGCTGTCGACGCGGACATAGTCCGCCAGTTCGAAACGACGCTCGAAGCCGCGCTGTGCAATGCCGACATGCAGGAAATCGCCAGCGGCGGTTTCGTCGCCCTTGCGGCCCTGCACGACCAGAAGGTTCTGGTGAGCGGTAATGTCGAGGTCATTCGGCTTGAAGCCGGCGACGGCAAGAGTGATGCGATAGGCATCCTCGCCGCGACGCTCGATGTTGAAGGGGGGATACTTGTCGCCGGTATTGGCCCTGTTCTGATTTTCGATCATGTCGAACAGGCGGTCGAAGCCGACCATCGAACGGCGATAGGGGGTAAGATCAAAACGATTCATGGCAAAAATCCTCCATTGAGCAATTTTCATGTTGCGGGAACCCGGTCCATCCGGCGTTCCCTTGCCTGTGCGTCACACCCTGTCGGCGCATGACACACATGACCAGATATGATAGCGGCGCGCCTTTTCAAGATGTGTGCGCCGCGCGCACGACGGAGAATGCACAATGGCCGGGCCGAAGGTCGAAATGTATACAAAATGGGGTTGCCCCTATTGCGTCGCGGCCAAGCGGCTGTTCGACGCCAAGGGCGTGGCTTTCGAGGAATACGACATCACCATGGGCGGGCCGAAACGCGCCGAAATGCTCGAACGCGTGCCCGGCGCCTGGACGGTGCCGCAAATCCTGATCGACGATGTGGCCTATGGCGGCTTCGACGACGTTTCGGCGCTCGACCGGCAAGGCAAGCTAGACCCGCTGCTGGGTCTGTGATGAGGCAATGACCCGCATCGCACTCCTGCAAATGACCACGGGCATTGATCCCGCCGTCAATGCCGATACCATCGCCAGCGCCGTGGCCGAGGCGGCGGCAGATGGCGCTTCCATGCTGTTCACGCCGGAAATGAGCGGTCTGCTGGACCGCAATCGCAAGCGCGCGGCGGAAAAGATCGTCCAGGAAGACGAAGATCCTGTGCTGGCAAGGGTGCGCAGCGCGGCGAAGGAGGCGGGGATCACTGTTGCGCTTGGCTCGCTGGCGGTAGCGCGCGAAGACGGGCGTTGGGTAAACCGCGCTTTCGTGATTGATCCCAAGGGCGAAATTTCCGCCCGCTACGACAAGATCCACATGTTCGATGTCTCGCTCGACACTGGCGAGAAGTGGAACGAATCCGCAGCCTATGCCGCAGGGGAGAGCGCGGTAACGGTGGAGACACCGCTTGGCCTGCTGGGCCTCTCGATCTGCTACGACATTCGGTTCCCGGCGCTTTACGAGGCGCTGGGCCGCGAGAAATGCGACGCCATCGCGATCCCCGCCGCTTTCACCGTGCCGACCGGCAAGGCGCACTGGGAACTGATGCTGCGCGCCCGCGCGGTCGAAGCCAGCGCCTGGGTCATCGCCGCCACACAGGTCGGCGATCACGAGGACGGACGCAGCACATACGGTCATTCGATGGTCGTCGACCCCTGGGGCGATGTGGTGCTCGACATGGGCGGCGAGGCGCCGGGTCTTGGCTTTGCCGAAATCGACCCGGAGCGCACGGCAGACGTGCGCAAGCAATTGCCCAGCCTTGCCAACCGGCGCCAATTGACATGAGGACTAGTGTCTCTATAAAAGCTCCATGCCACGTCCACAAACTGAAAATCTTCCCAATCTTGTCCGTCACTGGCGGATGAAACGTGGACTATCGCTTCGTGACCTAGCAGCGCGAATCGGCATATCACATCCATGCCTCGGTAAAATTGAAACTGGAAAACAACGCCTTAGCCAATATTGGATGGAAAAAATCGGTCGTGAACTTAATGTGATGCCTGCTGATTTGATGTCTCCGGCAGATGGAGCATTAACGCACCAAGAACGAGAGTGGATCGATACGTTCCGTCGAGTTCCAGAGGCAAATCAGCGAATGATAATCGCAGCCGTTGAGTCTCAGCGTCAATTTCGCGTCCCGAGAGATTAATCTAACCATGATCGTCTTCGATCTTGAATGCCGCCTCGGCGGGCACCGATTCGAGGGCTGGTTCGGCTCGTCCGACGATTTCGCCGATCAGCAGGAGCGCGGCCTGTTGTGCTGTCCCGAATGCGGCAGCGCCGATGTCGGCAAGGCGGTCATGGCGCCCAGCGTGGGTCGCAAGGGCAACCAGATCGCCGAGACAAAGCCGCGCGAGCGCAAGCCCGATAGCGGTCAGGCAAGCAATGCGCCGATGTCACCCGAAGCGGCGCAGATGATGCGCAAGCTCGCGCAGATGCAGGCCGAAGCGCTCAAGCAGTCGCGCTGGGTCGGCGACAAGTTCGTCGAGGATGCCAAGGCCATGCATTATGGCGAGCGCGAAAATGAAGCGATCCACGGCGAAGCGACGCTGGAGCAGGCGAAAGACCTGCTCGATGAAGGTATTGCCGTTGCGCCGTTGCCGTTTCCGGTAGTTCCGCCCGACAAGGCGAATTAGTCGTTCTCAAAAATTCGACACGCCCCGTTCGTGTCGAGCGCAGTCGAGACACGAAGGTTCGGACGCATGCCTCTCGACTTCGCTCGAGGCGAGCGGTCAGGTGGGAGACGGAAATACTCCCGCGTTTAGCCGTTCAGACTTCCAGCAATTCCCGGAAAATTGCTTCGTCGCGCTGCGATTCGATGAAGTCCACCTCGGGCATGCCGAAATGCTTGCGCGCTTCCGCAGGGGTCAATGCGAACACCTCGTCCCAGCGGAATTCCCAGAACGGCGGTGAATTGCGCCCCACGTAAATGCCCTGTTCCATGCATTTGAGTGCCGTGGCGAAAGCCTCGGGATAGTGCAGCAGCGCACGGGTAAACATGCGCAGGCCGGAAAAGGCCTGATAGGCGTTGACCGCCGAGGCCAGTTTCGGACTGAGATGCTCGGTCACATTGGCGACACGCGCCATGGTGATGACGATCTCGCCGATCGAGGTGAACTGCCCGCCGGTCACGATATGCTCGAAATCGTGGACCAGCCGCGCACGACGCCTGAAATACTGGAACGGCGTCAGGTCGTCGGGTACCGGCCCCATGCCAAGGGTCAGGTCGAAACCGTGCTCGCGGATCTGGTGCCCCATGATCCCGCCAACCGTGCCCTCGGGAAAATCGAGGAAGAACTCGTTGGGCCAGGTCGGCTGATGACCTTGCGCAACGTGGGCCGCCAGCCGGGGATTGATCTCAAGCTCCGCCATGAACAGCGCCGAGGCTTCTTCTTCTGGCACAACCTGATTGAAGGCCGCCTGAAGCCCTAGCGTGTGATCGGCTTCGACCGGAAAGTCCGGGCCATTCTTGCGCAGCAGCCAGATCGGAATGATCTCGCGCACCATGGCATTGTTGAGCCATCGCGAGCTGCTTTGCGGAATGGAACTAGTGCATTCGGCTTCGCGAATGTTCCTGCCGAGATAAGCGTCTAGGCCGTTGGGCGGTTGAGCGTTCATGGCTTCCTCTCTTGTCGGAGCGCCTGGCATGGTGGTGCGCCCGGCAGGATTGGGCTCGCTGCGCTCCCCCGTCTCCGCGCCCTGCGGCGCTTCGACCCCGAAAGTTCGCACCCTGCATGACCCACCAGCACAAGCCGACCTGAATGGACGGCCTGTGCTGGTGCGCCCGACAGGATTCGAACCTGTGACCCTCAGATTAGGAATCTGATGCTCTATCCTGCTGAGCTACGGGCGCACGCGGCGCTCTCTTACCCTCAGCCCTCAGCCTTGGCAATCGAACCGCTCCCTTTGCGATCAAAGTCTGGCCAGCAATTGCACTGCAAAGAGCACGAAAAGGCAAACCAGCGCCGTCGCCGAGACCGCGCTCGTAAACAAAGCCTTTTTGGTGGCGTTGGGGGCAAGCTGAATGTTCGCGATGTGAGCGGACGGATCGGTCATGTCTGTTTCTCCGGGTTACTGCCCCTTCTGAATCGGCCATCCCGTCAAACAAACGTTTACCGCTTCGGGTTGACTGATCTTAAGCAAGGCGAAGGGGGCGTGTTCATGCGCGTGACGAAGACTCCGGCTTTGCGACCGGGCGCAGCTATGGCACTGGCACGTCAACGGGAGAGACAACGATGTTCACGCCACTGACCGCCGATGACCTGATTCTGAAGCCGGGCCTGCTTACGGGTGAGCGGATACTCGTCACTGGCGGTGGCACCGGAATCGGCCGGATGATCGCCAGCGGTTGCGCCGCGCTGGGCGCGAAGATTTTCATATGCGGTAGGCGCGAAACGGTGCTGGAAGAAGCGGCGCAGGCGATCAACGCGGTCGGGCCGGGAACCGTCTCGAGCATCGTCTGCGATATTCGTTCCGAAGACTCGATCAACGCCATGCTCGATGCGATCTGGGCGGATGGAGGAGCTCTGACCGGTCTGGTCAACAATGCGGCGGGCAATTTCATCAGCCGCACCGAAGATCTGTCGGTCAAGGGCTTCGAGGCCATCGCCAACATCGTGTTCAAGGGCACCTTCATGGTCACGCTCGGCTGTGGCAAACGCTGGCTGGCGGAAGGAACCTCGGCCTCGGTCGTCTCGATCACCGCGCGCAACGCGCAGAACGGCGGCCCGTTCACCGCACCAAGCTCCATGGCCAAGGCGGCCGTCGAGAACATGTCGCAGACGCTGGCGGTCGAATGGGGCAATCGCGGCATTCGCTTCAACACGGTGAGCCCCGGTCCATTCCCCACCGAAGGCGCCCACGCGCGGCTGTTGCCGGGCCGCTCGGCAAGTTCCGAAGCGGAAGCCGGCAAGAGCAAGGTCAATCCGATGGGCCGGGTTGGCAAGCCGTCCGAAATGGCGAACCTCGTCGCCTTCCTGCTCGCGCCGGGCAGCCAGTTCGTTTCGGGTCAGTCGATAGCCATCGACGGGGCAGGGCATCAGGCCGTGGCGGCACCGCTCTGGGACCAGAGCAAGGACTGGGGCGACGAGCAGTGGCGAGCGGTGCGCGAAGGCATCCGCAAGACGGACAGCAAGGACAAGGCCGCGCGTTGATATTTGGCCGCAAGCGAACCTAGATCTCAGACCCGATCCCGGCTCCAGACAACCTCGATCTTGTTACCGTTCATTTCCGCCGAGAGGATCAGAGTGTCGCCTTCGACCCGGTAACCGCGCTCCTGCACGGTGCCGAGCATCCAGTCTGTGCTCGAATCGCGCACGTGATGCTCGACCACACGGTCGGCGGGACGCATTACCACCGGCCCGTAATAACCGGTGCGGCCGGTCATCGTTTCTCCGGGGTCCGGCTCTCCGCCGCCAGCCATATGGCAGCCCATCCAGCCATCGGGCGTGTACATGATGACCCCTTTGGGCTTCGACCCATACATGTGGCGCTTCGAGCCGTCTGGCAGCGTCGAGGTGCAGGAACGCAGCTCCCACGCGCCGATCAATTCTTCGTATCCCTCAAGCGGATTGCTCATTTCGCGTCCTCTTTGACCTGCCAGCTGTCGACGTCGACCGGCGAGACATAGCTTGCAGGTATTTGCGAAGACTGTTCGTGCGTTGCGATGGTCACGCGTTGCAGCTTGCGCCGGGTAACGCCCTCGATGCTCGGACGCGCGTGCTGGAGCGCGAGATTATCCCAGATCAGGAGGTCGCCGTCCCGCCACCAGTGCTTGAGCATGTGCGCCTCGTCGTAGATCGTGTCGTAGAGGTTGTGCAGAAGTGCAGTGCTTTCCTCGCGGTCGAGTCCGACGAGGCGCGAGGTCGAGCACCGCGCGACATAGACGATCGGCTCCTGCGTGACCGGATGGATCATCACCGCATCACGCTGCATCGAATGCATGCCTTCGGGCAAATCGTAAGGCAGTTCGTCCTCGTAGACGCCGGGCGTTGCCGCGCGCACGCTCCTCAACCCGTCGATCCGTCTTGCGAGTTCGGCGGGCAGTCGGCGATAGGCGGCCGCGGCATCGACAAAGGCGGTGTAGGTCGCATCCGCCTCGACATCGAGCGCCAGCAGCGAGACGCCCTCGGCGGGGAAGGGGGCGAAATGCATGTCCGAATGAAAGGCGAGATGGCGGGTGCCAAGGACGTCATCGTCGGGCGTCACATAGTCGAGCGGGCTGGCGCGATCGACCGGACCGATATGTTCGAGCACGCCGAACTGCTGATCGCGGGTCAGGTTCTGGTCACGAAACAGTAGCAGCTTGTGGCGGTAGAACAGGTCTTTCAGCGCCGCGCCGTCATCCGGTGTAAGTCCACGCGAAAGGTCGAAGCGGACTTCCAGCCCGAATGGTTCGATCCTTGCCGTGTCGGCGCCAAGTCGCTGTCCCATCATCCGTCTCCGCCCCGTCTGTCTGCGGGAGGTGGAGGATGAACCGCCTTGTCCGGACCGTCAATCTGCGGTCGGGAGCAAAGAATTAGGCCAACGGGCGATTAGGGCTTGAATCGGCGAATCAACTGTGATTCATGGGGTTCCATGAAGTCGCATCGTCTCCGCCACAATCTGCGCCGCGAGAGCATGACTCAGGGCCTTGCCCTGATCGCGCTACTTGTGATGGGCGGGCTGGCGGTGGCTGGACCCAGCGGGATTCTCGCCTGGAGCGATAGCCAGCATCTGCTCGAACAACGCCAGAAGCAGCTCGCGGGTCTGGAGGTCGAACGGCTTGGGTTGCGCAACAGGGTGGAACTGCTTGATCCGCGCCATGTCGATCCCGACCTCGCCGGACAGCTCCTGCGCGACCGGCTTAACGTCGCCCATCCCGACGAGATGGTTATCCAGATCGATTGATCGCGCGTCGCGCCATCAAACAGCCAGATTCGCAGCGAAAAGCCTTCAAGCATGGGCTGACAGGCCTATATTGCATCCGTGACTCTTGAACCGGGAGCGTGAATTGCCCAGCGCCGCGAAGCCAAAATCCTCATCGACAAAGACCGCCCGGCCAAGGGCAAAGAAGGACAGTGCTGCGTCCGATCCCGATTTCGTGCTGCGCAGCTTGCAGGAGAAGCACGCCAAGGCGCCTCGCTACAAGGCGGGCAAGGACGAACTGCTGGCGCTCTATGAGCAGATGCTGCTGATCCGCCGCTTCG
>JAGREJ010000265.1:0-1538 GCA_020446595.1 Novosphingobium sp.
GCTGGAACACCTTCCGCATGACGAACGCGTCGAGCGCATGAAACAGCCGGACGTCCGGGCAGCGATTCTTGCCGAACCCAATGGGCGCTACCGTTCCGAAGCCCTGCAGTATCAGCACGAGGCTTTCGGCAACATGTTCAAGCTGTGCGAGCCGTTCGAGTGGGAGCCTGACCAGAGCCAGACGATGGAGGCGCTCGCCGCGGCGACCGGAGTCGATGTCGAGGCCTATGTCTATGATTACATGCTCGAAAATGGTGGTCGGAACCTGATCCTGTTTCCCTATACCAATTACTGCGACTTCACGATGGACACATGCCACGACATGCTGTCGCATCCCTCCTCGATCTTCGGACTCTCCGACGGCGGCGCGCACTGCGGCATTGCCTGCGATGCCGGCAACAACACGCTTGCGCTTACTTTCTGGACCCGCGACCGGGCGAAAGGCGGGCGGTTGCCGCTCGGCCCCATGGTTCGCGCCATGACTCGCGATACCGCCGAGGCCTATGGCCTCAACGATCGCGGGCGCATCGCTCCGGGCTATCGCGCCGACATCAACGTCATCGATTACGACAATCTCGCCATGGCCCTGCCGGAAATGGCCTGGGACTTGCCGACCGGCGCGCGCCGCGTGATTCAGCGCGCGCGCGGCTATGTGGCGACTTTCGTGGCGGGCGTGCAGACCATCGAACGTGACGAATTGACCGGCGCCCTGCCCGGAAAGTTGATCCGCGGCGCGCAGTCTGCTCCTGCCTAACGCTTTCGCCCCGCCGTGGGGGCGTGAAAATCGGGTGGCTTGGCGGCCACCCAGTCCAAAAATCCCGCAATCCCAGGATTCTGTCGCAGAAATTCCAGATTGCCTGCGATCCGCGCCAGTTCGGCATTGGTGAAGGTCGCGTGCAGGGTGCGATGGCATATCGGGTGGAGCGGCACGGTCTCGCGCCCTCCCCGGCTTTTCGGCACGGGATGATGCCACTCGATCCGCGTGCCCAAAGCGCGGGAACACAGCCAACATGCCTGCCCTTCCTCGCCGGGGATTGCATCGTTCACGATGGTTTCCATCCTGTTAGCCAATCTGTGTCCCAAATTAGTAAGTTATCAAAGTTTCAACCGTAAGGTCTCGATCTAACCCGGCGCAAGGATCCCTTGGCGTGGGCCAGATAACGGGACGAAGACGATATGAGTGCATTCGGACGGCGCAACGGAATGGGTGGCGGACAGCCTAACCGACCGGCGTTCGGGGTCGCGCGCCCGATGGGCCGTGGCGGCGAAGGCAGTTCGGCGGTTCCCGAGCCGGGCGCCCAGCCCGTCCCTTCGAATGCCCCGGTTCCCGGCGGCGACCAGTTCCCGCCGCTGCCCGAAATGGGCGGCGACAGCAACATGGCGCAAAGCCCTACGGCGCTGCGCGAGGATGCGATGACCCGCCTGGCCGACAGGGCCAATGCGGTTCACGAGACACAGGAACAAGACGGCTTCGAAGCCTCGATCCACAAGATCAAGGAACAGGTGCTGCCGCGCCTGCTCGAACGCGTCGATCCCGA
>JAGREJ010000265.1:1601-2716 GCA_020446595.1 Novosphingobium sp.
GAGCTTTCCGAGGAATTCCGCCCGATCATCGTCGAGGTGCTGGCCGAGCTGAAGATCACCTTCAACCGGCGCGAGCAGTTCGCGCTCGAAAAGGTGCTGATCGACGAATTGCTCGGCTTCGGGCCGCTCGAGGAACTGCTCAACGACCCGGACGTGTCCGACATCATGGTCAACGGCCCGGAACAGACCTACATCGAAAAGAAGGGCAAGCTGCAACTCGCGGGCATCAAGTTCCGCGACGAGCCGCACCTGTTCCAGATCGCCCAACGCATCGTCAATCAGGTCGGCCGCCGCGTCGACCAGACTACGCCGCTGGCCGACGCCCGCCTCAAGGACGGCTCTCGTGTGAACGTGATCGTTCCGCCGCTCTCATTGCGCGGCACCGCGATCTCGATTCGTAAGTTTTCCGAAAAGCCGATCACCCTCGACATGCTCAAGGACTTCGGCTCGATGTCGGAAAAGATGTGCACCGCGCTGAAGATCGCGGGCGCGTGCCGGATGAATATCGTCATCTCTGGCGGTACCGGCTCGGGTAAGACGACCATGCTCAACGCCCTGTCGAAGATGATCGATCCGGGCGAGCGCGTGCTGACCATCGAGGACGCGGCCGAACTTCGCCTGCAGCAGCCGCACTGGCTGCCGCTCGAAACCCGCCCGCCGAACCTTGAAGGCAAGGGCGCAATCACCATCGGCGATCTTGTGAAGAACGCCCTGCGTATGCGCCCTGACCGCATCATCCTGGGCGAAATTCGTGGCGCGGAGTGTTTCGACCTGCTCGCCGCGATGAACACCGGCCACGACGGCTCGATGTGTACGCTTCACGCCAACAGCCCGCGTGAGTGCCTCGGCCGTATGGAAAACATGATCCTGATGGGCGACATCAAGATCCCGAAGGAAGCCATCTCGCGCCAGATCGCCGAATCGGTCGACATCATCGTGCAGGTGAAGCGCCTTCGCGACGGTTCGCGCCGCACCACCAATGTGACCGAGGTTATCGGCATGGAAGGCGACGTGATCGTCACGCAGGAGCTGTTCAAGTTCGAGTATCTCGACGAGACCGACGACGGCAAGATCCTCGGCGAGTTCCGCGCCTCCGGTCTGCGCCCCTATACCCT
>JAGREJ010000032.1:0-10161 GCA_020446595.1 Novosphingobium sp.
GTGACTTTCGAACCGAAACGGACCGCGTCGTAAAGCACCCATCGCGGCGTCGGGATTTCGAGCACCCGGACATAGTAGAATGCGCGGTCTGCGGGATCGAACTCGGGATCCTTCCATACGGTGGTGAGCGATGCCGTGCCGATCGTGTTGGTATACTTCGCGGTCTTCATGTCGAC
The DNA here is from genome assembly GCA_020446595.1 of Novosphingobium sp. Taxonomy (GTDB): domain Bacteria; phylum Pseudomonadota; class Alphaproteobacteria; order Sphingomonadales; family Sphingomonadaceae; genus Novosphingobium. The sequence goes on from JAGREJ010000032.1 coordinate 177, forward strand.
GGTATTGCCGACAGCCGGAACCTTGCCATTCACCATTTTGCGCGATTCCGGGGCGCTCCAGACAATATCGAACACCTTCTCGTGCAGCTTGCCATCCTTGCCATACCAGCCCTTGACCATCTGCACCCGGTCGAGGTTGGCCCCCATCGGATCCTTCAGGGCCGACACGACAAAGCTCGGCGCATTAGCTCCCGGATTCGAGATCACCCCGCCCATCGGAACGCCCTGCGTATAACCGGCCCTCACCCAGTCCGAGGAGAAGATGTCCGGTGCGAAATTCCAGCCCGCGAACATCCGCACGGTCATGCGCGGACCGGTCGTGGCATAGACTTCGCGGCGCTCAAACGCGTCGAATATCGCCTCGCGAGTGTTGGCCGTCGCCCAGACTCCGGCATAGCCGCCAGCAAGATACTGCCAGTTATAGCGGCCTTCGCGCGTCCCCAGATTCATCGCCTGCTCGGCGCGATCCTTTTGCGGTTCGTTGCCGGTATGCTTGCCGAAGAAATTGTCCTCGTCCGCAGTGGCGAGCGATGTGTGCGAATCGGTCGAGCCGATAAGCCCGAACTGGTAGGGATTCACGCCGGTGCGCTGTTCGATCTCCAAGCCCCGCTTGAGGGCTTGCCGGACATAATTGCCTTCCAGCATTTTCGGCGTCGTCGGCTCGGAAGCCGTGAGATTGGACTTGTCCCAGCCTGCATCGCCGAAATCCGCGAATTCGTCGTTGGCTGAAAGGAACGGATGGGATTCGCTGTCTCCCTTGATCTGGGTCGCTTCGACAACCGGCTCACGCTTTGCCCTGCGGCGCGCCTGCGCGGCCGTCATCGGCTCGCCGTTCGGCCCCTCCATCGCAAACATCAGACCATTGGAAACATTGCTGTTATGCGGAATGGCCAGCACCCTGCCGCCGGTGAGCTTCTCATAGGTGTCCATCCAGTCCCAAAGGGCTTCAGGCTTGGGGCTCACCATCGCCGTGAAAGGCTGGACCTCGCGCCCCTTCTCGAACCCGTCGCGATACATGACGACCCGGTGAAGGTTGTTGCCGTTCGGAGCAGAGGTGTATTCGTACCCAAGGAAAGCCGTGAACTTGCCCGGATCGTTGTACCGCTCGACGGTGCGGATCGAGGCTTTCCAGATCGATAGCGCACGCGTTGTCTGTTCTTCGGGATCGGCAAGTTCCTTGGCGGCAATCGGATCCTTCTGCAGGTCGATCATTTCCGCCGTGGCCTGCTGCGAGCCCTCCAGCCCTGAACGAAACAGGTCATGCCACCGCTTGAGCCTGTCGTTGGGCAGGAGAAAGCGCGGCGCGTCATGTAGCATCTGGCTGAAGCCAAGGCCGTCGCTGTGATCGGCGATGACAAGGAAATCGAGCGGGCGGGCAAGTTTCGCCTTTACGCCGATGGTCGAGGTCACTTCCTCACCGCGCGCAAATCGCAGCGCGTCTTCGGGCGGCAGTCGATTGCCGAAACCGAAGGCATCGGGCGAGTTGGCCGTATGGAGGTGGGTATCGCCCCAGAAAACCTGTTCGGGGTATTCGGTTTCTTCCACCTCGCGGTCCGAATTCGACCGCAGACCGGTCAGACCATCCTGCACCGGATCGCTGTTCCACGTCCAGAATCCCAGTCCCGCGACGGCAACGGCGCCGAGCAACATCCAACGTTTTTTCATCGCCCTTCCTCTCCTGGCCTGTCAGAGCCCAGTTCCTCCCGAAACGCCGAGATCAGCAATTTCTGCCCGGCGGCCGTCTGATCGACGCGCAGAACGGTCTGCCCGTCCGACTGTCCGCGCCGCTGAATTTCAAGCGTGGCGACGCCTATCGATACCTGCAGGATCGAGACGTAGATCTCGACCGCGCGCTCCTGGCTGACTCCGTATCGGGCAAGGTAGTCCTGGACGCCCGACAGCACCCGCGAGGCCGCATGGCCCAGCTCGATGCTCACCAGATGCGGCATCCAGCCGGGGTTCTCGATCAGCGAGGCGCATTGCGATGCAAGGACATGTGCGATCCAGGCTTCCCAGCCCCGGTCTTGCGGCGCGTCAGTCAGCGGGTTGCGGCTGGCAATGAAGGCATCGAAGACGTGCGAAAGCAGCTCTTCGAGCGTCGCGAAGTAGCGATAGAGCGCCATGGGAGTGACATCGAGCGCGCGCGCGATGGATCGCAAGCTCAGGGCCGCGACACCCTGCTCCTCGATCAGCGAGAGCGCGGCGGCGACAATGATCTCCTTGTCCAGGAGCGGTCGCCGACCGCGCTTCTTCCCGGCAATGGCAGTAGCGGCGCCGGTCACAGGAAAGTCACAAACGAACCGGGCAAGACATCGGTCAGATACAGGTGCAGCCGCTGCCTTATCAGGAAAGACCCGTTCTCGCTGACGACAATGTCCCGCCTTGCGGCCGGATAGACCGACTGATCGCCATCGCGCCGGGAGCGATAGTGAACCGAATTGGAATAGACGTTGAACTCCCCTTCCCTTTCGGCAGCTTCGACTTCGACGTTCGAGATCACGCGGCAACTGCGCGTCAGCGGGTTTTCCGACCATGCCTTGCCGGTCATCTGCCGGACGACGCGACCGAGCAGGATCAGCTTGTCGTCCTCGAAGAACTGTGCCGGACTCAGCATTTCCAGTTCCTCGTCGCGCGTGAGCGGCGGCTTGCCGGGCGCAACTTCAAGGTTTTCGCGCACCGGCGCACTGATCCGGGCATCTTCATGCCAGAGTTCCAGCCATTCCATATGGCGGCGCTCATCCAGCAGCCGGGCTTCGCGATAGAGCAGTTGCTCGATCGCCCTCTGCGTTTCGGCGTCTGCCAGCGCGCTCATATCACCGCCTCGCTCATCAGTTCACGCCAGCGGCGATAGTAGCCGCGCTGCGTATGCTCCGAAAACGTGTGGCCGACGGAGCCCGGCAATTCGGCATGCGGGCCGTCGCTGCCCATGCCCATTTCATAAACGTAGTCCTGCTTGCGCGACTGGCTTCCGCGCGCGCCATACATCACGCCCGACCAGTTTTCGCCATCGTCGGATTCGAGCATGCCGCCCGGACCGAATGTCACCTGATATTGCTTGCGGAACGCCTCCTTGGCCTCCGGATCGGCGGCCTTGTCGACCAGTATCCACGACCACATTTCAGTGCGGGTGGCCGAGATCGGATGCGCGACCCGGATCGTCGAATTACGGCCCAGGATCGAGAAGTTCGGAAAGACGGTGGCCGTGGGCAGATCGAGGTGCTCGCGCAATGCGCCCAAATGTTCGACGCGATAGGCCTTGTACTTGTCGAAATGGCCGCTGATCGCCTCCGAGGCGGACGGGTCGCCAAGCCCAAGCTCCCGCTCGGGCTCGTTCATCCCCGCGACCACGCAGCCATGGCCATTGGGCACGGCCACATTCACCCCGTTATCGACCACGCTGGTCACGGCCGGCTGGTCGATCCCGCCCGCGGCCTCGAACAGCGAGACGTGGCTGAACGGGCCGTGGCAGACATCGCCGATCTGGTTTTCTGCGGGCATCTTCCAGTTGCAGTCGATTTCCCAGCGTTGCAATCCGAGCACTTCGGTGCCGCCCGGAGCGCGCGCCAGATGGCAATCGAGATACCAGGCCATGTCGCCCAGATAGTCCTCCAACGGGATGATGTCCGGATCGAAGCTGCCAAAGATCAGCCCGCGATGGTTCGCCATGTGCGCGACGGGAACGAGGCCAAGCTTCGACTTGTCGAGACCATCGGGATAGCTTTGCGACTGCCTCGGCACCCCGCGCAGCGAGCCGTCGCTGGCATAGGTCCACGCATGGTAGGGGCAAACGAATGCCTTGGCATTGCCCTTGTCCTGACGGCAGATCGGCAGCCCGCGATGGCGGCACGAATTGAGGAAAGCCCGAACCTCGCCGTCGTTTCCGCGAATGAGGATAATCGATTCGTCGCCCATCCGGGTGCGGAAGAAATCGCCCGGTCGGGGAACTTGGCTTTCATGCCCGAGAAACAGCCATGACTTGCCGAACACCTGTTCGAGCTCCGCCTCAAAGACGGCTTCGTCGGCGAAGAGTCGTCGGCTTACCCGCGATCCTTCCTCATTCACCAGGCTGGAAAAATTCCCGCTCATCCACTTTCCTTTCACCGTGCCCCGCCCCGTTGTCGCCATGATCGAATGGCGGACTCGATATCTGCCATTGCGCTTCCCAGTCCTATTAATATACGTCGTATACAAAATCAAGCGAGTCTCGTCGCATTTGACGAATCGGCAATCATGGGGTTTGCGGACACGCCAATGTCCGGGCCGCGCACAACTGCATAAGAACCCGGCAACCCAACCGGATCGGAGATTAGAATGGTCGCACTTTCGGTCAGTCAGGCAGTGGCATCGCGCCGCTCCATCCGCGCGTTCACGGATCGCGCGGTGGATGGAGGCCTGCTGCGTGAACTGCTGGACAAGGCGCGTCAGGCCCCTTCGGGCGGGAATGTCCAGCCATGGCATGTCGCCGTCCTCACCGGGGCACGGCTTGCGCGGCTGGTCGAGGAAACCAGAGCGGCGATGCTGAATCCGGATAGCAGGGAATCGCCCGAATACCGCATCTATCCCGAGGGCCTGCCCGACCCCTGGCGAGCCCGCCGCAGCGCGAACGGCGAGGCGCTCTACGCATCGATCGGGGTCGAGCGCGAAGACAGGATGGGCCGCATGGCACAGATATCGAAGAACTTCGAATTCTTCGGCGCGCCTGTCGGGCTGCTGATCCATACGCCAGACTTCATGGGCAAACCGCAATGGGCCGACCTTGGCATGTGGTTGCAGACCTTCATGCTCCTGCTGACCGAGGCTGGGCTCGGCTCCTGCGCGCAGGAAGCGTGGTCGGCCTATCCGCAAACGGTCAAACGCATCGGTGAGGTGCCCGATGACCACATCTTCTTTTGCGGCATGGCCATCGGCTATCCCAATCCCGACGCGCCGATCAACTCCTTCGCCAATCCGCGCGCTCCGCTCGACGAGACGGTCAGGTTCCTCGACGACTGAAGATTAGCGCGTGGCTTCGGCAACGCGCCCTAGTCAGCGAAATAATAGGCCTTGGGAAGAACGATCTCGGCCACGTCGGGCGCGACCCCGGTCTGGGGATTGATATAGATCCGGGTAATGGCGCTTACCGCTGCGGCGGCAGGGCCGGTGTCGGCGGGCAAGGCGATGCAATTGAGATCGCCGGGTGCGCAACGCGCGCGAAGCTGGAACCAGAACAGTCCGTCGTCCGGCAATTCGGCAAGCCTCCCGTTGGCCAGATCGCTGAAAATCAGCGATTGCAGCACTTTGCCGTCGCGGGCGAAAAAGCCGATGTTCCAGAAATCGGCGAAACCGAGCGCGTGATGATCGACACCCACGACGATCAGCCTGCTCCCCGGTTCCGACAGGTCCAGCAGGGCATTGCGGCCATCTTCGGCCTTGCTGAAATTCGCGTAGAGAGTCTCGTTGTTGTTACCCCAGCAATAGCTGCCGGTGTCGCGACATTGCGCATCGTCATAGCGCCGGACGCGCGCCGGGAGAATTTGCGCGGGCGGGCCAAATCGCCGCAGCAAGGTCTGTTCGAGTTGCTCCAGACTTTGCCGCGCAGGACCGGAAAGCTCGTCGCGGCCGACCGCTTGCCGCTTCCTCGCTTCTGGCGCGAAACCTTCGAAAGCGATGTTGTCCGGAAAGGATACCCGCATGACCGTGCGCAGCTTCAGGCGCGGCAGCTTCGCCATCAGGCTTTCGTCGAACGGTCGGCCGAACCGCAGCACTGCCCGAAAGCTGTCGCCTTGTGACCCACTAGAATAGTGCAGCCCCTCGGGCAGCCCGTAGACGAGCACCGCGCGCGGATCGATGCCGACGCTCCGCGCGGCATCTTCGATTTGCCTTGCAGCCACGCGGTTGGGCGTGACTACCAGCAGGATCCTCCCCTTTTGCGCGACGAGATCTTCACCATCGCTCCGCGCCAGCCTTGTGTTGCGTGTGTCGCCGATTGCGGCATCGACTACCCGGCGATCCGGTGCGCGTGGCGGGGGGAGCGTCTCGCCCGGTGCCGGAGGAACATAGCCCTGCGGATTCGGTATCCGGGCCCTGGAACGCTCGTAAAGCGTCACCTGCAAGCTGAGAAAGGAGTGAGGCGGATCGGGCAGGTCCACGAGGAACACCATCGCCTCGTTCGGATCGAGCTGAAAGCTCACCTCGCCATCGGCCAGAACCGTCTGCCGTTTGTCGAACGGGCACCGCCCCTCTTTGCACGGCGTCAGGAAGCCGCGGTAGACGATGTCCGTATTGGCAAAGTTGTCGCACAGATCGAGGCTGGCCGTCTTGCAGTCCACATTGGCGCTCGCCCCGGCAATACGCGTTTCCGCCCCGCCCGAAACAAGAGCGCCATCCAGTCGCGACAATTGCGCGTCGATGCCCGGATAGAAGAAGCGCCAGGCGAGGACTGACGCTCCGACGAGCACGATCGCGATCAGCCAAACGACTGCCCTTTTCGCTTTCCTCATCTCCCGCTCCCCATCCGGGCTCAAGTACTCACCCTGCCGCCCATTCCCGCGCCGCCAGCCCGAGCAGGATGACTGCGGCCATCAATGCAACAAAGAACAGGCCGGTCCAGGGCATCCAGCCCACCCTGTCGAGATCGTTACGCCGCAGGCGGCGCAGCTCGGCAAACCGCGCAATAGCAGCGATGGCGACAGCTATGGCCCCTGCAAGGGTCAGCATTTCATGCGGTTTCATCGTGGAGCCATTTGCCTTTGCAGACGCCGCGCGTAAAGCGGCTGCGTGCCAACCACCGAACGTCCGCTCCTCGCAATCTCGATCCGTATCGTTGCAACCATGTGCGTCGCAGGGTTGATGGCGCTGGTAAAGCTCGCGAGTGCGAAGGGCATCGCCCTGCCCGAGCTCCTGTTCTGGCGGCAGGCGCTGACCATTCCGGTCATGCTCGGGGCGCTGTCGCTGAGCGGACAATTGCATCGGTTGCGGACGAAGAGGGCGCGCAGCCACGCGTTTCGCGCGGCCTTCAGTTGTGTGGGCATGACCTCTGTGTTTACCGCGGCGATCTTACTCACCCTGCCGCAAGCAAGCGTGCTGAGTTTCACCAGCCCGTTCTTCGCGGTTCTGGTCACGGCGCTGATCGTGCGTGAGAAGGTCGGGCCGTGGCGTTGGGTGGCGGTGGCGATCGGCTTTGTCGGCGTATTGCTGATCGCCCAACCCGGCGCCGAACATGTCCACCCGATAGGGGCCGCGGCAGGGCTCGTCGCGGCGATGGTCGTCGTCGTCATCAGCTATCAGGTGAAGGATCTCGCGCGCACCGACGATCCCCTCGCCTGCGTCTTCTACCTGGCGCTGTTCGCTTCGCTCTATCTGGCGGTGCTCCTGCCTTTCTTTGCCAAGCCGCATTCATCAGGCGAGTGGCTCCTGCTGGTGGCGATCGGTCTGGTCGGAACGCTGGCGCAATATCTGATGACCGTCTCGCTCATGTATGGCGCGATCGCGACCGTGCTCATCATGGACTATGCCCTGCTGCTATGGACGACGGTGCTGAGCGTGGTCATCTGGGGCCAGTGGCCTCATCCGGCGATATGGCTCGGTGCACCGCTGATTATAGCCGCCGGCATTATCATCACCTGGCGCGAGCGCAGGCTGTCGCATCGACCGCCCGCCGTATCCACGGGTGATATCGACTAGGCCCGCTGCCATGCTAGAACGAGCTTTGCTCCCCGGCCGTAACAGGCCCGCAAGATCGAGGATTCTGCCCATGATAAGGAACAGCCTGCTCGCCCTGACCCTGACCGGTATGGCGCTGAGCCTTTCGGCCTGCAACACCGTGCGCGGTGTCGGCCAGGATCTGGAGTCGGCCGCCAATTCCGTCGACAAGGCAATCTGACGATCAGACCCAAGATCGCAGAACGATCAGGCGTCTGCCTGCCCGCCTGAATTCCGTCCCCAGACCGCCGCAAGAATGCTGCCGATCACCACATGGCAAACCGCCGAGATGGCACTGGGCACGGGAGCGAGCGCAGCCTGGACCGGATTGGCGAACTGCGCGGCAAAGCCTTTGCCCGCGGCCATGCTCGCACCGAGACCGCTGTTCTGCATGCCGACTTCGATGCTGATCGTGCGCGCCTCCGAAACGCCAAAGCGCATCAGGCGAGTGATCGCATAGCCCAGAGCAAAGCCGATGGCGTGCAGCGAAACCACCGCCAGAAGCAGCGTGCCGGCATTCTCTGCAATCAGGTCGCGCGATTTTGCTATGATCCCGGCCACGATCACGACAACGCCGAAAACCGACACGAGCGGTGAAACCGCACTGATCCGTCGCGCAATGCCGGGGAACGCAGTGTTAAGTCCAATCCCGGCAACCACCGGCAACAACACAATCACAATCATCTCGCGGAACAGATTCCAGCGATCGATTTCGATGAAATAGCCAGCCAGCCAGCCTGTCAGCAGCGGGGTAAGGGCCACGGCGACGATCGTCGAGCACATGGTCATCGTCACCGACAAGGCGACATTTGCCCGCGCCAGATAGGATACCACGTTAGACGCCGTGCCACCGGGGCAGCACGAAACGAGGATCAGGCCGACCGCCAGACCGGTTTCCAGCCCGAACAGCGCAGCCAGCGTGACTCCGGCGAGCGGCATCACCGTGAATTGCAGGGCAACGCCCGCGCCGACACAGCGCGGCATCTTGGCGACGCGGCGAAAATCCTCGATCGAAAGCGTCAGCCCCATGCCCAGCATGATGACGCCGAGCAGAACCGAGATCAGCGGCTGTCCGAACGGCGCAACGCTACCATCGCCGACCCACAGCCAGTGACCCGGCGCAAGCCAGGCCCACAATGTGCCCGCAACAGTCCAGAGCGCGAACAGGTTGGTCGCGCGCGCGATCATCTCGACGCAATCATTGGGGGGCGATCACTTGGGCGCGGCCTGAGCGGCTAGCTCCGCCTCTACCTCGTTAAGCGCCATTTCCATCACGGTCGACTTGGGAAAGCCCTGATACATGGCGAAATGGAGCACGAATTCGCGCATTTCCTCCATGGTAACAAGCCCGCTCTTGGCAGCGATTCCGGCGTAGATCTTGACCGGAACCGGTGCGCCGGTGGCGACCACGCAGGCGAGCGTGATCCACAGGCGCGAGCGGCGATCAAGGCCCGGACGGTTCCATACCTCGCCGAACACGAAATCGCGCGCGGCATCGGCCATCGGTGTGGTGCTGCCTTCGGCCATCGGCACACCGGCGATTTCCATCGCCAGCCTGCGGCCCCGTTCGCTGCGGCTCTCTTCCATTATTCCCTCTCCCATTGACGAGCGAGGAGCCTAGCCCGCCTCACCCTGCCAGACCAGCACCGGTTTCCTCGCGGCGAGCGTCTCGTCCAGCCTGCGCCGAGGCGCGAGCACCGGCGCGGCGTGCAGGCTCTCGTCGCCATCAAGCGCGCGCTGTGCGACATGGCGCAGCGAGGCGATGAAGCGGTCGAGCCCGGCCTTGCTTTCCGTCTCGGTCGGTTCGACCAGCATGGCGCCCTTCACGACCAGCGGGAAATAGACCGTCATCGGGTGGAATCCCTCGTCGATCAGGCCCTTGGCAATGTCGAGCGTGCCGAAATGATCGGGCAGGTTGGTATCGCTGAACAGGGCTTCGTGCATGCACGGACCGCTTGCGCCGAAAGGCGCCTGAAGCAGGTCGTCGCAGCTCCGCAGCACATAGTTGGCGTTGAGCACCGCGTCCTCGGCCACCTGTTGCAGCCCGTCGGCCCCGTGGCTGAGAATATAGGTCAGCGCGCGGGTGAACATGCCCATCTGGCCGTGAAATGCGGTCATCCGCCCGAACGCCTGGCTGTGACCCAGACCATCGGCATTGCCCTCCTCGGCAAGATGGATGACGCCGTCAGCCGTTCTTGCGGTGAACGGCAGCGGCCCGAACGGACACAACGCCTCGGACAGCACCACCGGACCCGAACCCGGCCCGCCACCCCCGTGCGGTGTTGAGAAGGTCTTGTGCAGGTTG
>JAGREJ010000032.1:10168-17167 GCA_020446595.1 Novosphingobium sp.
CATGGCGTCGACGCCGAGGTCGCCGGGACGCACCTTGCCGACGATGGCGTTGAAATTGGCGCCATCGCAATAGACATAGCCGCCCGCTGCATGAACCGCGTCCGAAATTGCCTTCATGTCGCGCTCGAACAGGCCGCAGGTGTTGGGATTGGTAATCATTACCCCCGCGACGTGGGAGCCGAGCTTTTCCTTCAGCGCGGCCAGATCGACCCGACCTTCGGCGGTCGCCGGAATGGATTCGACCTTGTAGCCGGCAAAGGCCGCAGTGGCCGGATTGGTGCCGTGCGCGCTCTCGGGCACGAGGATCACGTCGCGTGTCTCTCCCGCCGCATCGTGGGCTGCGCGGATGCATAGCAGGCCGCACAGTTCGCCATGCGCGCCTGCCTTGGGCGAGAGAGCTACACCCGCCATTCCGGTCAGCTCGATCAACCAGTGCGCGAGTTCGTGCATGACTTCGAGCGCACCGGGCACGGTCGAAACAGGCTGGAGCGGGTGGACATCGCCGAATCCCGGCAGCCGCGCGACCTTCTCGTTGAGGCGTGGATTGTGCTTCATCGTGCAGGAGCCGAGCGGAAACGGGCCGAGATCGATGCCGTAATTCTGGCGCGAAAGGCGCGAATAGTGGCGTACGGTTTCCGGCTCAGTGAGACCGGGCAAGTCGGGCGCGGTGTTGCGCAGGAACGGGCCGAGCGCATCGAGCGGAGCAAGTTCCGGTTCGACCATATCGACGCCGCATTTTTCGGCGCCGCCGATTTCGAAGATCAATGCTTCTTCGAGCTGCAATCCGCGATCGCCGCTAGATGTCATCACGTCACTGCTTGCGCCTGCCGCATCGCCCATTGTCGGTTGCCAGCCAGAGGGATTGGGAGCGTTCATGCCAGCACCTCCTGCAATGCGGAGGCGAGGGCTTCGATGTCCTCATCCTCGGTCAGTTCCGTGGCTGTCACAAGGATCGCGTTCTTGAGTTCGTCTACGCCGGGATAGAGCCGTTCGAGCGGCACGCCGCCGAGTATGCCTTGAGCAGCAAGTTTTTCAACGACTTGCGAGCCGGATTTCGGAAGGATTAGCGTCAATTCGTTGAACCACGCATCATTCAGGCATTGCACGCCGGGAACGATCGAAAGCCGCTTGGCCATGGCTTGCGCGCGGGCATGATTGATCCGTGCGAGCCGGGCCAGCCCTTCGCCGCCGAGCAGGGTCATGTGGATGCTGAAAGCCAGTGCACAAAGCCCTGAATTAGTGCAGATATTGCTCGTCGCCTTCTCGCGACGGATATGCTGTTCGCGGGTTGAAAGCGTCAGCACGAAGCCGCGTTTTCCCGAAGCGTCCACAGTCTGTCCACAGAGTCGTCCCGGCATCTGCCGGACGAATTTTTCGCGGCAACCAAACAGCCCGAGATAAGGCCCGCCAAATTGCAGCCCGACACCGAGCGACTGCCCCTCGCCCACCACGATGTCCGCGCCCAGATTGCCCGGTGCCTCAAGCAGACCAAGCGCGACCGGTTCGGTCACCACCGCGATCAGCAGAGCGCCCTTCGCCTGCGCCGCGTCGGCAATTCTGGCCAGATCGGGAATACGCCCGAGAATGTCGGGATACTGGACGACGACGCAGGCGGTCTGCTCGTCGATCTGCGCGATCAGTTCGCCCTCTCCGGCTGACGGGGAGAGATCTGGCGTGCCTGTGGCGATAGTGTCGCCGGTGAAGCGCGCCATGGTCCTTGCAACCGCGATGTAATGGGGATGCAGTCCGCATGCGAGCAGCGCGCGCCCACGCCTCGTGATCCGCGTCGCCATTGCAATTGCTTCCCAGCAGGCGGTCGAGCCGTCGTACATCGAGGCATTGGCCACATCGGTGCCGAACAGCCGCGCGACCTGGGTCTGGAACTCGAACAGCACCTGCAGCGTGCCTTGCGCGATTTCGGGCTGGTAGGGCGTGTAGGCGGTGAGGAATTCGCCGCGCTGAATCAGGTGGTCGACACTCGCCGGAATGTGGTGGCGATAGGCCCCCGCCCCGCAGAAAAACGGCGCATCCGCGGCCGCGAGGTTCTTGCCTGCAAGGCGGCGCATGTGCCGCTCGACCGCGATCTCGCTGGCGTGGAACGGCAGGCCGTCAATCGGCCCGTCGAGCAGCAAGTGCTCGGGCACATCGCGGAACAGATCGTTGACCGATCCGGCGCCGATCACGCCTAGCATTTCGCTCCTGTCGGCCTCGGTGAGGGGGAGATAGCGCACGGCTTACAGGCTCGCGACGTAGAACTGGTAGGCGGCCTCGTCCATCAGTGCATCAAGCTCAGACGGATCGGACAGCGTCAGACGAAACAGCCAGCCCGAAGCCTCTGCATCGGCGTTGACCTTTTCCGGCTCGTCGCCCAGCGCATCGTTGACTTCGACGACCTCGCCAGAGACCGGGGTGTAGACGTCAGAGGCAGCCTTGACCGAATCGACCACCGAGACGGAATCGCCCTTGCCCACTGCGCTGCCCACCTCGGGCAGTTCGACAAAGGTGATGTCGCCGAGCTGGCTCTGCGCATAGTCGGTGATGCCCACGGTTCCGACATCGCCGGAAACGTCAATCCATTCGTGATCCTGGGTGAAATAGCGGCTCATGGGCGATCTCCTTTGCGGTGATAGCGGTGGGGGACGAAAGGCATGGGAACGACAGTGGCGGGCAGCAGCTTGCCGCGCATTTCGATTTCAAGCGTAGTGCCAGGTTCCGCATGGGCGGCATCGACATAGCCCATGGCGATGGGGTGCTGCAGCGACGGTGAGAATCCACCTGAGGTGACCACTCCAACCGACTCGTTTCCAGACATTATCGTCGCACCTTCGCGCGCGGCCATACGGCCATCGAGCGCGAGGCCGACACGGCGGCGCGGTGTACCCTCGGCCAGCAAGGCCAGGATGCGCTCGGCACCCGGAAAGCCACCCTCTTCGCGCCGGGCCTTCGATATGGCGAAGGTAAGATCGGCGCTGACCGGATCGGTTTCGGGCGATAGGTCATGTCCGTAAAGCGGCAGTCCTGCCTCGAGCCGCAGGGAATCGCGCGCACCAAGGCCGACAGGCTGGACCACCTCCATCGCCACAAGCACATCGGCGAGTGCCGTCGCGTGTTCGGCACGGACCGAAATCTCGAAGCCGTCCTCACCGGTATAGCCGGAGCAGTTCACGCCAAGTGGACGCCCCTCCCACATGAATGGGGCCGCTTGCATGAATGTGAGCGCATCGAGAGCGGGCATGCCCTCAAAGGCCGGAACGAGATCGAGCGAAGCAAGAGCCTTTGCCGCCTTCGGTCCTTGCAGGGCCAAGAGCGCGTGTTCCTCGAGGTGATTAAGCGTGATCTCGTCGGGCAGATGCTCGCGCAGGTGGGCGATGTCGTCCCACTTGGTCGCACCATTGACGACGAGATAATACTCACCGCCGCGATTGGTGACCATGAGATCGTCGAGAATGCCGCCGTTCTCGTCGAGCAGGAGCGAATAGCGCACCCTGCCCGGCTTCAGCGCGGATATATCGCCGGGAAGCAGCGCCTCCAGCGCCTCCGCCGCCCTCTCGCCGGAAACGACGAGCTGGCCCATGTGCGATACGTCAAACAGGCCCGCGTGCTCGCGTGTCCACAGGTGTTCGGCGATTATGCCTTCATACTGAACGGGCATCATATAGCCCGCGAATTCGACCATGCGTGCGCCTTGCGCGCGATGCCATGCATCGAGCGGCAGCGTCAGCGGCGCTGCCTCGGTTTCGACATCATCAACGGGATCGTTCAAGGCACAGCTCCGCTATCCGCGACACACCAAACAGGTGCCCCCTCTGTCACGGAAGCCTGAGAGCTTTCCCCCACAGTCCGCGCAGGAACTGCGAAGTTACACCTTCGGCGGCCCAGGCATGCAGCCGGGGCACTTTCCAGAGCATCGCTATTGGCCGGTGCGGTCCGTTTGCCTGAGAGATTCCGGGGCGGTTGCTCCTTCGGCGTCCATCCCGATCCGTTACGAATCGGTCAGGAGCTCTCCCGCATTGCCAGCGATTGCCCATCACGATGGACAGCCGCGCTGGCCGAGTCAATCAATGCGTCGCGCGGCCCCCGGCGTAGTCCCCGGCTCGTTTGATCGCATAGCGCATCGCATCGTATTCGTGCACGAACTTGCCCCCTGCGCGTTCGTGCGAGAGCGCAAGCACCGCCTGGGCAATCTCGCTGGTGCGGATCGCGCGGTATCGCCGGGCATTCCCGTGGAGAAACAGGTTCATCAGTGGCGCAAACAGCACCGCGAGCCGCTCCAGCGGGCGCGATTCCTGCCGCTTGCCGACAAGCAGGCTGGGCCGCAATACATCGAGCCGCTCGAAGCCCAATTTGCGCAGTTGCTCCTCTGTTTCGCCCTTGGTGCGCAGGTAGAAGTTCTTCGATCCCGCATCCGCGCCAACCGAACTGACGAGGATCATCTGCCCGATCCCCGCCGCGCGCGCCGCTCTGGCGCTCGCCAGAACGAGATCGTGATCCACGGCGCGAAACGCTTCGCGGCTGCCGCCGACATTGCGCATGGTTGTGCCCAGCGCGCAGACGAACACATCGGCCCCGCTTGCCGCAATTGCGTCGTTCCAGCCCTCCGTCGGCGCAAGCAGCACTTCCATCCGCGCGCCTTGCGGCAGGGATACCTCGCGGCGGGAAACGGCGACAAGCCGGACATCGTTGCGCCCAAGGCTTGCCTCGATCAGGGACGCGCCCACCAGCCCGGTCGCACCGACCAGACAGATGCGCCGTACGCCCGCTTCGCGCCGTGGCATCAGCGCATCTCAGACATTGCGCAGATCCTCGGGCGTGCGCCCAAAGATCTCGCCGTGGCGCGAAAGTGCGAACCTGTCGGTCATGCCCGCGATATAGTCGGCGATATGGCGGCTGCGGTCCGGCTCGTGACGCGGCATGGCGTCGAGCCATTCCTCGTCCATCAGCACCGGTTCCTGCGAGTAGGCGGCAAACAGTTCGGCGACCACGCGCTTGGCCTTGCGTGCGGTTTCCGCCTGTTCGGGATGGAAATAGAGCTTTTCGTACATGTAACGTTTGAACTCGCGCTCGCTCTCCTGGAGTTGCGGAGAAAATGCGGCAGTCGCGCGCCCGGCCTCGCGCACATCCGCGACATCGCCCATTCCCGCCGAGCGAATGCGCGTTTCGGCGATCACATCGTTGACCATCATGCCGATTTGCGAGCGGACAAGCTCGGCCAGTCTTCGGTCGAGCGGCGCATCGGGAAAGCGTTGCTCCACCTCGCTCCACCGTTCCGCGACAAAGGGATGCTCGAGCAGTTCGGCCAGATCGAGGAAACCGGCGCGAAGGCCATCGTCGATATCGTGATTGTCATAGGCGATGTCGTCGCTGATCGCGGCCACCTGCGCTTCCAGCGAGGGCCAGGAACCGAGATCGAGCGGCCAGCCCGCGTCGAGCTGAGCAAGTGCCCAGTTGGGTTCGAGAACCGGGCCGTTGTGCTTGGCCAGCCCTTCGAGCGACTCCCAGGTCAGGTTAAGGCCGTCATGCTCGCAATAGGGCGATTCCAGACGCATCAGCGTGCGCAGGGTCTGGGCGTTGTGGTCGAAACCGCCTGCCTTGACGAGCGCGGCATCGAGCGCCTCCTCGCCGGCATGACCGAAGGGTGCGTGGCCGATGTCGTGGGCGAGTGCCAGTGCCTCGGTCAGATCCTCGTTGATGCCGAGCGCGCGGGCGATCGCGCGGGCAATCTGCGCGACTTCGAGGCTATGGGTGAGCCGCACCCTGTAATGGTCGCCGTCGGGGGCAACGAACACCTGCGTCTTGTAACGCAAGCGACGAAACGCGATCGAATGGATGATCCTGTCGCGATCGCGCTGAAAATCGTCGCGCGGGCCACGCGCGACGGCCCCTTCGATGGGAAACTCGCGGCCACGCGAGCGTTCGGGAAACGAGGCATAGGCGGCTAAGGCCACGTCAGTCCTGCCCCACGATCCAGTCAACCGCGGCCTCGGCATGGATTCTCGTGCAATCGAAAATCGGCAGGACGTTGGCGTCCACGTCGACGATCATCTCCAGTTCGGTGCAGCCCAGCACGATGGCCTCCGCCCCTTCCTGTTCGAGCACCGTGACGATCGTCTTCAGCTCGCGTTCGGCCTGCCGCGTCACTTTTCCGGCCAGGAGTTCATCGTAAATGATCCTGTCGAGCATATCGACACGCTCCATGTTCGGGGGCAGCAGCTCGATATCGCGCGAAACCAGCTTCTGGCGGTAAAAACTCTCCAGCATGACATTGCGCGTGCCGAGCAGGGCGGCCCGCTTCGCACCGTCCGCGACCATCCGGTCCGCCACGCATTCGGCGATGTGCAGCACCGGCGCTGAAACTGCCGATGCTACGGTATCGTAGACCTTGTGCATCGAATTGGCGCCGATCAGGATCGCTGTCGCGCCTGCCTGTTCGAGGATGCGCGCGCTTTCCGACAGGATCGAGCCCGCGCGCTGCCAGTCTTCGGCGCTGGAAAGCCTGCTGAGCTGCGCAAAATCCAGGCTGTCGACAATCATCGGCGCGCTCGAACCCATCCCCACGCGCGCCTGGACGCCGCGATTGATGTGCTCATAATAGGTCCGCGTCGAATACCAGCTCAGGCCGCCTATGAGGCCGATCTTTCGCACCGGGATGCTTCCTTCCGAGACGTTTCAGGAGTTTGTTGGCCACCTACCGACTGGCAGTATCGCCGTCCAGACCGGCCCGTGCATTTGGCTCAGTGCTGCAACGCCTTGACCACATCCTCCACCATTTTCTTCGCATCGGCGAGCAGCATCATGGTCTGGTCCATGTAGAACACTTCGTTGTCTACGCCTGCATAGCCGACGCCCGACATCGAACGCTTGAGAAAGAAGATGGTCTTGGCTTTCTCGACATCGAAAACCGGCATGCCGTAGATCGGCGATCCCTTGTCGGTCTTGGCGGCAGGGTTCACCACGTCGTTGGCGCCGATGATGAAAGCGACGTCGGTCTGCGCGAATTCG